>JAAYVC010000043.1 GCA_012517375.1 bacterium
CCAATATTGCAACGTGTTTGTTCTTGAATCTGGACTCTATTGCATGTGCGGCGTCTCCTATCACGGCTATACTTGAATATTCTGCCAGGCTTAGGATTTCACCCATATCACATGGATAGCCATGAAGATGTACGGGGATAATCGCTTTTGTATTTGCAGTAATCTTATCCTGTATTTTCTGCGGAGAAATATTTCCGGTTTCCTCTTGAACATCCGCGAAAACCAATTTTGCATCGTGATGAAGAATGACATTTGCGGTTGCAGGATAAGTCAACGGTGTCGTTATGATCTCATCATCTTGCTTAAGGTCAAGCATAGCAAGCGAAAGATAGAGCGCGGCGGTACATGAATTGACAGCGATAGCGTGTTTTGTACCAGTAAACTCCTCGAACATCTTCTCGAAACGCTCGGTTTTTGGTCCATGACCTATCCATCCTGAGCGCAGCGTATCGACGACCTCGGCAATATCCTCATCCCTTATATCAGGTTTTCCGAATACAAGCAAATCCTTTCGAACAGGGGTTCCGCCTTCTATTGCAGGTTTCAACATCCTTCGATTTTAACCGGATTTAGGCATCCGTCAACGTTTTTGAGAAGAATGAAAAGCTTACTTAGCTTCAATCGGCAGGCCGGTTTTTTGATTTTGATTAGGCGAGTTTTACAAGTCGTGATGCAAAACCGTTTGACATAACGACAAGAAGGCTTAAGATATCGTTGTGTCAGTTCTAACTTTTATGCTCTTTATCGTTTGGGGAGGGGAGAGGTCGGCATTTTGTGATTTACCAAGTATCTTGGATTCTTCTTCCAACTATAACTTCAAACTCCTTGACCGCTGGCCTTACGGAACAGGTTTTTCCGTTTTGCTCGACTCGAATACACTTTTCTATACAAACGGTGGGGTGTTGCAGATAGGTCGACTGGATTTATCAGGCAAGGTCTTCTGGCTTCCCGAAATTGTTTTTCCAGGCCTTGCTTATACAATGGTTCGTTCGGACAAGCGTCTCTATGTCGCGGTAGACGACCAGGGTGTGGCAATTGTCGATATTTCAAATCTAAACGATCCGCAGATCATGAATCTTTTTAAGACAGGCGGAAGATCATTCGGTCTGGCCGTTAGGGGTGATACTCTCTACACAGCTTTGGGATCGGCAGGTCTTGAGGTTTACGATTGTTTGGACCCAGCCTCCACTCGTCTTTTGGGGACTCTACCAGGGTTCAATCTTCGCTCATTGGCCCTCGATGGGGATTTTCTCTTCGCTACAGATGCTTCGATAGGTCTTATTTCCATAGATGTTTCTGACCCTGCAACGCCAAGTTCTATTAAAGGGCTTAAACTTACAGGCCAGCATTACGGTCTTGACTACGACAGTCTCAGTCACACCGCATGGGTTTGCTCATTTGATGGCGGTCTTCACATAATCGATCTTTCAGATCCCTCCGATCCATCGATTGCTGTATCGATCCCTTTGATGTTTGCATGGGCTGTTGATATCGAGCGTCCTTATGCATACGTTGTTTCTTGGGATGAGTCCCTTTCGGTCCTTGATGCTGGTTCCTATGAGACAATCGGATCAGTATCTCTTGACACTCTTGATGTTACCGGTATATGGCCTTACGATGTGAGTGTATCAGGTAGTTACGGATCGATTGCGGGTTTCCTCGGGTCATGGTGGATTTTTGACGCGTTGAATCCCTCGAAACCGAATGTAATCGATGGTTATGCAAGAGGCGGACTTTCAGATGTAGTTGCAGCTGACGATCGCTATATTGCATTGGGTTTAGAGGGTTCTAAAGTCGCCTTCTTCGATAGAGGGAATACCTTATCGCCTCCGAGGATATATCCGACAGCCGACTGGCCAAGGGACGCAGTCATCCATGATAATACATTGTATGTTGCAGAGGGCTGGGCGGGTCTTGCCTTGTACGATATAAGCGATTTAGACGAAGGTGTAGAGCTTATTTCGCGGTTTTCGCTGGACGAAATTCATGTATGGGCGCTAGCCTTGAACCTGCCTCATGTCTACCTTGCATGCGGCGATTCAGGTCTAATATCGGTTGATTTGACAAACCCTCTTCTTCCCCAAAAAACGGCAAAGATTTCCTTTGATGCGAGGGCTTTTTCATTGTGCCTTTTACGTGATTCGCTTTTCGTTGGTTTGGAAGATGCAACAATCGCAGTCTTGAACGTGGTGGATCCTTCAAAACCAATTCAAGTTGTAAGACAGAATCTGCATGGTAGCGCGTTGGATTTTGACGTTCGAGACAGTATTCTTTATATTGCGGAAGCGAATGAAGGCGTAGGCATCTATCTCATTGATGATAACAAGTGGAACACTCTTTCGTTGATCCCCATGGAGCATTTTGCTTCTGCCGTTGACGTCTGCCAGGATGTTCTTTTTATTGGCGACGGTTCTTTCGGTATCAAAGCCTACAATATTTCAAACCATGCAGCCCCTCAACTTGTAGGAAGCTTTAACACTGGGGGCGAGGTACGTGATCTTTTTGTCTCAAGCGATACGGTTTTTGTTGCAGATGGTTACGATGGGTATCAAATGCTTCTCTTTCTCGATTTGGGCTGTTCTGATTCTTCTTTGCCTGATTGCGGGGATGCGTTAATCCGTTATAACCCTTTTGTCGATATCCTGGAATTCACAAAGCACGTGAACGCAATTCTTTACGATGAGAGCGGAAGGCTTGTATCGAAGGTTTCCGGAAACTCATACAATGCAAGACAACTCCAGTCGGGAGTTTACTTTGTTGTTGGTGACGAATGGTGTAAAAAGGTTGTCAAAATGGGAAGGATCAAATAAAGAAATCGTTGTTTGGTGCAATATTGCGCCGTTTCTTAGAATGGTTCTTTGTTAATTACCCCCCCTTGACAAACCCCGCAAAATCTTTAAGATTGATATATTAAACATCGAATTAAAAAAACAATAGACCTAGGAGGTATTCGTGAAAAAATGGATAGGTATTATTATAGTGCTTAGCGTAGTTACCGCCTTTTCGCAAGCATGGTATATTGAAGCAGTCGATACGCTAGGCAACGTTGGACAGTACGCATCCTTGGCCATTGATGCACAAAACCGTCCTCACATAGCCTATTTCTATGCAGACAGCGCCTTTTTAAGATATGCTACATGGAACGGATCGACATGGGAAATGGAGAATGTCGACAGGAACACTGGCGTAGGAGGCGTAGGCTTGTATGCTTCTCTTGCATTGGGTCCGCTTACTCAAAGACCGCAGATAGCTTATTATGATATGGCGGATGGAGCGCTTAAATGGGCTCATCTCAATGATCTCGATCAGTGGGAGTACGGTGTTCCCTTCGTAGGCCTGGATGACGTCGGACAAGGCTGCGATATTGCTATCGGAGTCCAGGGTTCTGATGAGATACCGCATTTCGCTTTTTATGATGTCACAACAGACTATCTGCTTTATGCAAGACCCTTGGGCGCTGCATGGTCCCGCGATACGGTAGATACGATGGCCAGTGATCAAATTTCGATTGCCCTTGATCCATCGGGAAGCCCGCATATAGCCTACTACGCGAACAACGGCACCGAAGGATTTCTCAAATACGCACACCTGGTATCAGGCGCATGGGTCATCGACACCGTTGATTATATTGCGGCTAATAATCTGGGTCTATATCCAGATATAGTTATTACATCTAATAACATCCCCTACATCAATTTCTACGATTCGACCACCAACCGGTTCAAATACGCAAGATGGACTGGTTCCGCATGGACGATAGACGTTATAGATAACTCTCCTGGAACCGGCATGTACGGAGCCCAGATTCTCGGATCCACATACGTTAGTTATTACGATATGAGTAATGCGGATCTCAAGTACGGTTACTCCAAGACATACCTTTCCTGGCATAATGAGTCCGTTGACACAACAGGCGACGTAGGACAGTATACATCAATTGCACTAACTCATAAGAAGGATCTTGTATATCCTCATATCGCGTATTATGATGTTACAAATGGTGACCTCAAGTACGCTACGCGCATCATCAAGGATGTGCTTCCTACCGTTATGGTTGCTCCTCCCAAGATAGTAAGGCCTGATTCAACTTACATTCCTGCGGTAACCGTTCTAAACCAGGGCAATACGGTCGCGGCATGTTCAGTAACTTGCGTAATCAAGTATCAGGGGCTGGACGTCCATCACAGTGTAAGGATGATCGACCCTCCTTTGAATGTTGATGAGGAAACCCAGATAACCTTCGATCCATGGACAGTGCTGGGTTACAATGATGCTTGGTACAACGTAACGTTCAGAACATGGATGGCCGATGACTCGGTTCCCCAGAATGATTCACTTAGAGATTCAGTGCACGCAACAAATACTGGTATCATTGAAGCGCTTGTCCCTCTCAAACTGGACATTGCTGTTTTCGGTAAAGATGTTGTTCTTTCCCTGCCGAATGCTACTCAAGGTGAAGTGTATTTGTTTGACGTCACAGGGAGCCGCAGGATTACCTTGGAGAGCGGCATTCTCAGTGCCGGGGAACACAAATATTCTCTAGATAAGCGTGCATTGCCCAACGGTGTCTATTTCGTGCGATTCTCATCCCCAGTTGCTAATCTTACGCGAAAGGCAATTCTCGTCCGCTGATTGACCGCTTTTTGAATTTTAACCGCCCCTTCGGGGGCGGTTTTTTTTTTCAGAAGGATCCACCAATTCCTGCCATGGGCAGAAACGGTATGCGGCCGTAGCCGTAAATAACAGGTGTTCCTGTAGAATCAATGTATTCTTTAATCCGATATGGGCTTTGCGAGTTGTAGACGTTTATTACTTCGATGTAGAAGTACGGTGATAGCGGCAGTTCCGGACAGCTTCGCTGAACACGTAAATCCAGCCTGTGATAAAAAGATGAACGTGCTGAATTAGGTTTGCCAAGTTCACCTTTATCATTAACAGGAGTATAGGGGAGACCGGAATTCAATCGGAAAGAAGCCGTTATGAGCCATCCCTTGGGGAATGACTGGTGGAGTCTGATATTGATGTTGTGTCTTTGATCATATTCACCCCAACATAGCTCGACCAAGTCTCCTTCTAGGCGTTTTGTTGCGGATAAAACGTATGAAATCTCGGCCTGCAACCCGAAGTTGGTTTTCTTCTCTATTCCGAATTCGACACCTTCAGAAAATCCATAACCGTTGGAATTCCAGCCTGAATCAGCATCCAGGAGAGGAAGAAAACTGAGTCGCCGGTAATAGGGTTCCATTCGGATTTGCGTTGAAGTGTCCGGACAAAATTCCAACCAAGCGGAATATTGTTGCGCCCTCTTGGGTGCAAGTGCTTCAAAACCCGGATTAAGATTATCTAGAGACGGAGGCTCAAAGGAAAAATCTTTCACATAGAAAGAACTGCGGAGAATGCGATACGGGTGCTGATACGAATCCCGGTAACTTGCTCCTATATTCAGAATTTCAAAAAGGTTCCAAGTTACCGACGCTCTTGGAGCAAGATACAGCCCGGTGGTCCAGGGAATCCTTTCGAGTCGGCATCCTAGTGAAGCCAGGAATTCAGGGAGAATCTCTGCGCGTATTTCCGCATAGGTACTTGAAGCAAGATAATCGCTAGCTAAAGAGGTTGCTTCTTTTTTTATCTCTTCTCCGACTATGGTTTCCATTCTCTTATTCGGTCTCCAAACAAGTTCAATGTTACTTGAAAGGGATGTGTGTTTGAAGGATACTCTAGGAAACAGCAAATCTTTTTCATAACCAAGTAGATGATACGTACAGCTTCCATATATCTTGAAATCAAACGTTTCTCCCGAATGCAGATATCCTACTTTACACAGTGAAAGTCTTTCACGAGAAGAGTCTTCGACCTCATAAAATGAATCCTCGCTTTTGTACAGTGAAGTTGATTCGCGAGAAGAATCGCTGGCTTCGAAAAAGAAATCTTCACTTAACAGGAATCTGGCAGTAAGTCTGTCGTTCTTAGTAATATCGAATCCAAGATTCAAGGCTCCGTCATAGAAATTGGGATTAAACTCCTTGCCTAGAGAACCAATCTTGATGTAGTAGAACGTTTTTCTGAGAGATAGCGCTATATCGGCAAAGTTGGCTATGGTGGTCCAGAAGTACCCTTTGAGTGCGATTGCATCATAGACAAAACCTCCTCCTATTTTCTTTATCTCAGGTGTGCATATCAGGGTCACAGAAGACAACGCATCATACTGGATAGGGATAGAGGATTTCCATAGAGAAACAGATTCCAGGAAGTCCGAGTTGAATACAGATATTAAGCCGACAAGATGCCACGGCCATGCCACTTCAATCCCGTCGTAAAATAAAGGGCTTTCGTCGGTGTCCCCTCCCCTGATAACGGGGGAGCCCGACCACTCGCTACCAGACATTCCCACGCCGGCAATAACCGGCATACTCCGTAAAGGGTCATCTCCGAAATTCGCTGGCGTTTTGCGTATATCCTCTTTCTTGAAAACAACACCGGGTTCGGCTCTCTCGATTAAGGTTTTCTCTGGTAGAACCTTCACTTCGGGTAGTTGTATTGGATTCGTTTTAAGACGAAAATACAGTATTGCAGGATTTGAGAAGTGTAAGTAAACCGTAACCGTATCCGGAAGATAGCCTATATGGGACGCTTTAAGAACAAGTTTTTTTTCTTTAGGTGGATTATCAAGTTGAAAAAACCCGAGAGAATCGGTTGTTGCACCTATTTGAGTTCCGAGTATCTCAATCGACGCAAGCGATACCGGTAATCTTGTCTGATCGTCAATAACTCTTCCTTGTATTGTCAATGAGAGAAAAAAGACATTAAAAAGCTTTAACGCGATTTCGATAAGCATTATCCACTCCTTTCACTCACATTTCATTCTTTCCTTTTCCTCCTATCTCCAAAACAGGTGAAAAACGCATAGCTTGACGAAGCGCAGCGTATCCAATAACTTATTAATGTGTGATCGGGGTGATGTGTAAAGGGTCGTAATGGGAACCTCTAACAGCCTGAATCCTGCCCATAATGCTTTGGCAACAAGCTCTGATTCGGTGTCGAATCGAACCGTAACTAGAGGGACCTTTTCAATAACTTCTGCTGAAATGAGCCTGTAGCCGCATTGGGAATCCGAAACGGCCCTCCCACCGAAGATTGAAAGCACCATTGATGTCAAACGGTTGACGAACCATCTGTCAAACGGCATACCTTTCATATTAAACCGCCGGGTTCCGATTATTAAATCCATCTTTTGCGGATCGGCTGAAAGAAATCTTCCCACTTCGCCGACGTCATGCTGTGTATCGGCGTCGAGAGTGAGAATCCACCGGTATCCTTTTTTGATGACTTCTTTAAAGCCTGTTTTGTGAGCCGCCCCTTTGCCGAGATTTTTTTTGTGCCGGAGCAAGTTGACATGAAAGCTGTTAGCCACATTTCCGGTTTCATCGGGGGAGCCGTCATCAACGACCCATATTTGTTCGGGTTTGGCCCCTGATTCAATCAAATCGCTAAGAACTTTCCCAAGGGTATCGGATGCTTCATAGGCTGGAATCACTATTGCAACATCATCTAATGCTATCATGCACCGTTCCTTATCGCTTTGACCGTCTTCATATTCTTAAGGTCTGCCTGGAAATCCGTAGGTGTTTCCATGATTGCAGGTATATGCTTGAGACGGGGATGCCTTATTATTCTTTTGAACGTTTCGATACCTATCTCGCCCTCTCCTATGTGCCAATGGCGGTCGTTACGGCTTGAAAAAGCGCTTTTGGAATCGTTAAGATGCAAAAGATGCAGTTTGTTGAGACCGACTAGACGGTCAAACTCCTCAAGGGTATCTGCCAACCCCTCCTCGGTATGAATAGGGTAGCCTGCTTCGAATGCATGTGCTGTGTCCAGGCAGACACCGACTTTGTATGAATGCTTAAGGAAATCGAAGATTCTGGCAAACTCTTCGAACTCGCCTCCAAGACGGGTCCCGCCGGCAGAGGTGTTTTCAATAAGCACTTTTACCTTATCGCCTCTGCCTCCTGCTATCTTGCCGAAGACATAATCAAGAGAAGCTGCAACTTTTCGAATTCCCTCCTCCTTGGTCGAGTTTTTATATGCTCCCGGGTGAAGAATAATGTATTCAGCGCCAAGCATCGCAGCACGGTCAAGCTCGGCAATAAGAGCGTTCTGGGATTTTTCCAGTAGCTCCCGGTCTGGAGTAGCGAAATTAGGCAGATAGAATAGATGTACAAAAAGAGGCGATATATCTTTCTTTTTTCTTCTAGTTTTAAATTCGCTGGCATCATCCTCGTCGATTACGGATCTTCGCCACTGCTGCTGCGATCCGGTAAATATCTGCATGGTTTCACAACCGAGCGACTTGGCGACCTCGAGGGATTCAACAAATCCGTGCGATATGCTTATGTGAAAACCGAACCTCATCCGTTCCCGCTTTCATTCATGAACTCCCTTCCCCTCATTGCCTTTTCAATGGTTACCTCATCGGCAAGACCTATATCGGATCCTACAGGTATGCCTCTTGCAATACGGCTTACGCGTATACCTGAACCCTTCAGTATCTCTGCGATGTAGGATGCAGTCGCTTCGCCTTCGGTTGTGGCGGAAATCGCCAGAATCACTTCACGTATGTTTTCTTTCTTTGTTCTTTCAAGCAGTTCCTTTATCCTTAACGAATCTGGCGAAACGTCATCGACTGGCGACAGCACTCCTCCAAGCACGTGATACTGACCCCTGTAGACGCCGGAATTCTCGATAACGGGTATATCGAAAGCCTCTTCCACCACGCATATTTCGTATTTTTCCCTTGATGAATCGCTACATATGCGGCATAATACGTCTTCCGTAAGATTCCCGCAGCGCTCGCAGGCATGGGTTTGGATGCGTGCAGCGAGGATGGCTGAACTCAAGCGCTGCGCTTCATTGTTTCTGAGCTTGAGAATATAGCGTGCGATGCGCTGGGCGCTCTTTTCTCCTATTCCAGGGAGTTCTTTCAGAAGCCCTATGAGTTCAGAAAGAGAACGGGTCATTTTCCATATCGATGTTTGAAAAACTAAAAGAGACCAGGCAAGGGCATGCCGATGATTTTCTGCATTTCTTCTTTTGCTTTTTCCTGGGCTTTACGTTTTGCTTCATTTACTGCCGCTATTATAAGATCCTCAAGCATATCCTTATCCTCCGCCACAATGACTTCTGGATCTATCTTGAGTTCAAGTATTATTCCGTTTCCGTCTGCCACGGCCTTAATCATACCGCCGCCCGATGTTGCCTCTCCCCTGACCGAAGTCATTATCTCAGCCATGCGTTCCTGAAGCTCCTGAGCCTTGCGCAACAGATCTGCCTGTTTCATCTAATGATTTCTCCTTTAAATATATCCAGGATATCGTCAACGCTGGTGTTTTCCATCTTCTTCGCATCGGTTTTTTCTTCTTCCTTCTCTAGGATCTCGAAAACCAATCGCACTCTCCTGTTCGCAATCTCCGAAAATCTTCTTTCAAGATCATTTTTATCGTGTTCAATAATATCAAGATTGAATTTCGACCCGGTAATACCGATATGTAGAGTATTTTCGTTTTCTTGCAGCAGTGCGGATGAATTCAGCGCAAGTGTAAGGAAGGACTGTTCTTGTGATAATTCAACGAGAAAAGACTTCCACAGAGATGACAAGGATGATGGCTTTCCCGGTTCCTCTTTTTTTGTTGCAAGCTGCTCACCCTTTTCTGTTTCATGTTCTTGCTTAGAGGTTTCCTTTGAACCGGAAGGCGTATCGGTTTCCGGTTCTTCCTTTACCGGGGACGGGTTGCTTCGCGGTGTTTGAGGAGGGTTTATTTTTTGATGCGCCTGATTTTGTTCGTTATCCGTGTAGAGGAGGGAAAGCGATATCGTTTCAATCAATATTGTTTTTTCGAGGCTTTTCTTGAAGACTTCTTCGGCTCTTAAAAAACGTTCAAGAATTTTTGCGAGGTTTTTTGGATGATGATTTTCGGCCTCCGATAAAGCTTCTGATCCCAAAACTCCGAAATCATCCTTGTTTATTCCTAATCGATATAGAAGCAGGCTCCTTATAAAACGGATCAGACCGAAATAGTACTCCGCAACATCGTAACCTTGTTTGAATATTTCTTCCAGGAAGAGGAGGATCTCTTTCTCTGAGCCTCCTCTTAATACCTTCAAGAAACCTACGAATCTTTCCTGAGGAACAATGCCAAGGAGTTCCGTGACATCCAGAGCGGTTATTCTGCCTTCCTTGAAGGTAGTGATTTGTTCAAGAACGCTTTCTGCGTCTCTAAGCCCGCCGTCAGCTATCTCTGAAATGAGCGCGATAGCATCCTTGTCTAAGTCAAGGTTTTCTTTCGCGATTATCATGCTTAAACGTTCAGCAATTACGTGTGCGGGGATTCGTTTGAAGTCGAACCTCTGACACCTTGAAAGTATGGTTGCTGGAACCTTGTGCGGTTCAGTGGTGGCAAAAACGAAGATTACATGCCTTGGCGGTTCTTCAAGAGTCTTCAAAAGGGCATTGAAAGCTTCGGTCGTCAGCATATGGACTTCATCAATAATGTAGATTCGGTATCTGCCGCCCGTCGGCAAATACCGGATATTTTCTCTCAGATCCCTTATCTGATCGATTCCTCTGTTGGATGCTCCGTCTATCTCGAGCACGTCCATGCTCTTGGAAGCAGTTATTTCGATACACGCCGAACACTGGTTGCATGGATGAGCTCCTTGTCCCTTCTCACAGTTCAGGCTTTTTGCAAGTATTCTTGCGGTTGTGGTTTTTCCGACTCCTCTTGGTCCGGTGAAAAGGTAGGCATGTGCGAGCTTTGATCGTTCTATTGCATTAATGAGTGTGCGTTTTATATGTTCCTGGTCGAACAACTCCTCAAAGATCTGGGGTCTGTATCGTAATGAAAATGTGCGGGGCTGCATCTCAAGAGACTCCCGTATATGACATTCCGGCCGTGCGGCACTTTCGACCGCATACAAAGGCTCCTTTTATATAGATAAACTCCAACCAGGCTGCCTTTGCACCGCCAAGAATGCCACTTACCGTTGCTTCCTTCCAGACCTGGCGGGGTTTGCGGGAGTTGGCGAACAAAGACCCAATCTTCAACGTCCAGCTATACATAAGAAAATCCTTTTTCTGCAGCCTCATAGTGCCCTTCAGCCTCGCGTATGGCGGGTTTCGAGTTCAGGAGACCGCCAGCCTCCCGCCTAGCACGGCCTGAAATCACTACTCTCTCAAATCCTCTCTCGGCACCAGAATCTTCTTCTCTGTTATGTTGATGCTTTTAAGTACTCCGTAAATCTCGTATTTGTCTGAAAGATCTTGAATTGTTGCGGCATCCATGTCCTGAGCCCTAACTATCTCCGTTAAGTTCATGTTTGAGGTAACCTTCGGATCGGAAATACCTAGCGTCTTTGCTGCAAAAATGCGCGCTGAATCGCTTTCCTTTCCAATCCTGTCGTAGGTCATCTCCATTCCTTTGTTGACTCGTACGACGGCAAGCTTGTGCTCCTTAAGGTATTTAGGAGTGACAAAAAGACCCGATCCCCAGTAAGGAGCCTTTATCCACTTGGGCATCATTGCGCCTTCATCGTAGGGTTTTCCGAACTTCCCTAGCGCTTCGGTGAAGTACGGTTCAAGAGCGTAAATCAAATCCACTTCGCCGGACTCAAGCGCCGGAATAAGCTTGTCCTTTGGGTAGAGCTTAATGGTTATCTTGGACGCGTTCAGTTGAGCCGAACCAATGATCGCTTTCATGGGCAGTTCCGTTAAAGCGCTTACACCTATCTTTTTTCCTTCAAGGTCGGTTATCTTATCAAGCTTTACGCCTTTTCGCGCGAATATCCCGTCCTGGGGTGCGCCGACCTTGAACTCCTCCGAAAGTATGCAGCGCAGGGTGTCTTTCGGATGCTCATCCATCCAACGCAGCGCTTCCGGCCAAGGCATAAGGGCGAATTGAATCTTGCCCTGATTGAGATCGTCAAGTGCCTGCTTGGGATTATCCATAACGATGATTTTTGCTTTCACCTTGACATCCTGACTCGGGAAGATGCTGCTCTTCGCTTCAGCGTAAGTTATGGATGCGGCGGAAAGGGAAGGCTCAACAGCTATGGTTACTTCCACAGGCTGAGCGTACTTGACCATCGGCACTATCAATATGGTCAGAAGAACCGCCACCAGAACAACAATAACTGCAGTCAGTAAATGCTTCATTGGTTATCTCCTTGCTTGCTTAGTTCCTGGGCTCTTTTGTAAGCTTCTGATGCTTTCTGCAAATCTCCCTTTTCCCGCCAGTAGACGGTTAAATTCAGATAAACGTCGGGGTTTTCATTGTCTAGTTCCTCTGCCTTGAAAAGGAACTCCCCTGCTTTATCGAGGTCCTTCGTTTCGTCTTTCAAATAGCATATACCAAGGTAGAGGTAAATTGTGGGATTAGGATTTAGTGTGTCGATGGATTTTTCAAAATAGACAATCGCGTTTTTATAGTCCCTGAGATAAAAGTAATTGAAACCCTTGTACCACGCGGCGTCCGTATTTTCAGTATCAAACTCCAGTGCATTAGAGAACGCGGTATCAGCTTCTGGATATTTTTTCGTCCAGAAGTACGCCTGTCCCAGATAGGAATATGCTACCGAAGTTTCGTGCCTTTGTGCGATATATCCGCTTCTCCATTTAAGGAAGTTCTTTGCCTGCGGAGGAAGGAAACCTATGTTTGAAACGAGGAAGTTTTCTTTTTCAGCAGGAGGTACGCTGTCCTTTGCCGATTCCATGCTGTCGAGCGAAGCGAGTACAGGATGAATCTCTTCTATCTTCCTTTCCAATTGAGATGCAATCTTTTCTTCTAGCTCGCCAAGCTCTTTTTTGTAAGCGGCTATGGCGTCATTGAAATATTCTATCGATTTTTCGTATTCTTCCTTGCTAAGCGATACACGAGCCTTTATGTATGGAACCTGGGGAGAGGCAGGTACGACTTTTTCCAAATCTTCGGCGACTTTAATAGCTTCATCGCCTTTATCGTTTTGCAGGTAAAAGCGACCCAGAAGAACGTAGTCGAAGGTTTCTTTTGGGTCTAATTCGATGCCTTTCTTTAGGAAAATCACAACGGTATCCTGCATTAGAGTATCATCGAAGAGGTCTATGGCACCGTATCTGAATGCTATCTTAGCTAAAGCGATACCTTCTTCATCATTCCTGATAATATTACCGGTCGGGTCTGAGTCCAGCGCGTGTAAAAAAGCTCTTGCGGCCTCGACCGGATTGTTAAGGCGAACACTTGCTTTTCCATGCCAGAAGTATGCCTCTTCGGCAGAAGAACCTGATAGCGCCTTGATGAACAGAGCGTCTGCTTTTTCATATCGACCATCCCTGTAATGTATCTTTCCCCCCTCAATATTGGGATCCTTGGCAAATGCCGTAGCTATTAATCCGATCACTAAAAGACCAAAAGCTCGTTTCATTATTCCTCCTGAGCTTTGTTTATTACTTTTGTTAGTTTATCATTTGAGAACGAATTGTCAATACTTTCGTCTCCTTGAGAACTTACGGCGGTTACAGTCGTATTCCCTGGCTTATCGGCAAATGCCAAATAGGCCGTGTGGGATATCATTCTTTCGTTGGGTCTTGAACCTTGTTCCCTTATTTTCATTTCTCTTACAAGGATTTCAACGGTTTCAAAACGCACGAATCCGTACTTTTGAAGAGCCTTACGAGTTTCCTGTAGCTGCTCGGTAGTTGGACTCAACGATACCCATCTTCCGGCAGGTGCAAGAGCTGTCGCTGCATGAGGAACAATGTTCCACGGCTCCGGTACATCTACTATACACACATCAGCGTCACTTGTGTCAAAGCCTTCCCTCTCAACATCCCTCAACTTGAAAGTCACGAACCCACTGACCTTTAGTCTGTCGCAGTTTCGTTTTGCTAGTTCAAGGAACTCCGGTCGTCTTTCAAAGGAGTACACGTGCCCGTCGGGCTGCACATATTTAGCAAGGATAAAAGTAAATGCCCCAGAACCTGACCCTACTTCGACTACTTTTGTTCCTTGAGATATCGAAGCACGGAGAAGAATATAAGCGACGTCCTTGGGATACGCGATAGTTGTGCGGCGTTCTATCCCTTTCATAAGATCGGCAAAAGACGGTTTGAGAAGAGCAAAATCGAAATTCATATGGGTTCTTACGGTATTACCGTACTCAGCGCCGACGATATCGTTCCAGGGAATGCGGCCCTTGTGGCACTCAAAGTCGCCTTTTTCCTGAACCTTACGCAGGTAACTCAGTCTTTCATCGTGATAAAAGAGTATCGTATCCCCAAGTTCTATTCGTGCCATAGCGGTAAAGTAATAGACATGACAGTCTTGCCAGGTTTGGATTGCTTGACCTTCAATTTGCCTTTGTGCAACTGTTCTACAACCCTTTTTGAGAGCGCCAGGCCTATTCCCCATCCGTGTTTTTTTGTTGAAAACCCAGTGCGGAATACCTCCCTGGTGTGTCCGGGTCGTATGCCTGAACCGGTATCCGTTACAGTAATCTCATAATTATGAGATTTATCTTGTATTCCTGCTGTTATTGTTATGGATCCTTGCTTGCGGCCGATGGCATCTATACCATTGCGGATAAGGTTTTCAAGAACCCACGAAACAAGGGTTGGATCCAGCAGAAGTTTGCTGTTTTCCTTAATCTCAGTTATGAATTCGATCTTGGCTGGCGCACGATGACGCATGAAATCGGCGGTGTGAACAATTAAAGGCTCGATATCATTGGGTTCCAAATGCGGCTTGTCACCAATCCTCGCGAACCTGTCAATTATTTCTCTTATCCTTTCAATGTCTGTATGCATCTCGTCAGACGCTTCTTTATTGAGCTTTGACTTGATGAGTTCGACCCAACCCATTAACGAGGAAACAGGTGTTCCAAGCTGATGGGCGGCCTCACGAGCAAGGGCAACCCACAGCCTGTCCTGCTCTCTCTTCGCTGAAGCGAAAATGAAAACAAAACCGAGTATCACGAATAGAATGATGAAGAATGCCTGTATTACCGGAAAATAACGCAACATTGTCCAGGATTCTGGCAGTCCGTAATGTAGAATGCTTAAAGTTAAGGTATCTTTACTGGAGCTGTCAGTATCTATGATTGCACGAATGGGTATTGGCTCTCTTTCCCTGTCGAGTTTTTCAACGAAAGCAGGTAGTGCAGAAGGAGTTGTGTCTTTCGCCGGCACATTGCGGAAGCTTTGCGGTGCGCCTTCAGTATCCGTTATCACGACGGGAAAATCAATCTTGCTTACTATCTCTTCGAATATCACGTTTTCAAGGGCTGCCGAGCTTTCAGGACTTGTAACATAGCTTGCGTATAATCTCGAACGCAAGAGTGTTTCCTCTTCCAATTGTTTTAAGAGTCTTTGGGAGAAAAAAGCCCAAAGACCTGCCAGGATTATCAGTCCGGCAACAGCGTATATCTGCAGAAAGCTTCGAAGGTTCAAATGATGATGTTTTCTAAGGCCTTAATAATAATTTCATTCGAAGGCTGCTGATTATGCTGAAGCGGCAACAATTTCATGAAGGATGACTCAGGTATAAGCGATTTAAGAGAATCATCTGAAGAGAAAACGACGGAGGGGATTTCGAACAAATAGGCCAGTTCAAAGTTTCTGTCGATTCCGCCGATGTAAGCGGAGGCCGACGCAAAAAGCGCTGCTTTGGTATCGTCAGATTCGTTCTGCCACGCTTCAGGAGGAAAGACCATGGCCTTTTCGGAACTCAAATTGGGGATATTGATTGAAGAAAGTATATAAGGGTTTTTTCTGCCGTTGCCCTTGTCTTTAAGCCATGCCGAGGCCTTCAACTGCTGGGTATGGAGTCTTGGCGGATTGGGTTGCATCGATTCTTCGCCGGTAAGAGATCGTAAAACAAGTGAAGCTCTCTCTGTTAAGTCTGTTTCTTTTTTTGAACGGAAAAGAATATTGAAGTATGGAAAGCAGTCTTTTTCCGCACAAGCGACTCTTATTTTAGCGGAAGATAGGACCGCAATTTCAGGAAGGGGTATCGGATCAAAATCGAGCATTACATCGAACTCAGGCTTTTGGAGTTTTTCTTTTATTAGCTTGAATGATTTTGAGCCGTACGCAGGAGTCGAGTCAATCTCTATTTTCTCGTCAAAGGTACCTGTATAAGGAAAAAGGAGCATGGATGCATCCTTGGGAACAATTACAGTCATCCGCCTGTCCCTTTTGCATTTTTTCAATGCAATGGCGGTAAAAATCGAAAACAGGGTGTAAGGAGGGTTCTCCGCCAGTCTGACCAGAAGTCTTTTAGCCTTATTGAATTCGGCATGAACAGCGATCTCTTTCGAGAATCTGGACTTGCTGAATGCAAGATATATTGATTTAGTCAAAGAGGACATATACTAGTCTAAGTAAAAACCACCTCATGTCAATATTATTGATTTGATATTAATAATGCATTAAAGCGGGAAGTTAGTTTCATTGACAGCGTCTTTAATCTTTCTGCGGAAAAGTGATTTCACCATCTCTGTTGATTAGCAAGTTTGAATTTGGAGAAACGCTTTGTGCCTATTGACTAATTGCATTCCAGACGTACACTTTCCCATGAAATTATCAGTTCTCCTCATCAATTGTTACAAGTCGGCTGATGACCAGCGCATAGAGCCTTTTTTCAACTGGCTTTCACCATATTTTGAAGTGAATACGGTTCTTGTTGATGCGCTTTCATCTGCGGTTGTCAAGGAAGATGGAGTTATAATAAGTGGTTCGGAACATCATAGCAGTCAGGATTTGCCCCAGCAGCTCAAGGCTATTCTTTTGGAAACGGAAAAACCTCTTCTTGGCGTCTGTTACGGTCATCAGGCTCTAGCCTCAGCATGGGGTGCAAAAGTTATTAAAAAGAAACTTATAGAAGAAGAGGAGGTCGTTCGAGTAGTGCACAGCAAAGGTATCTTGAGTAATCTCGGACTTTTCTTCAACGCTCTTGAATCTCATGCCGAGCATGTTGTTCCCGATAAGCATCTTGCAAGACACTTCGAGATTATGGCTTATTCCGATTCGTGCAAGGTTGAGGTAATCAGGCACCTAGAGCGCCCTCTTTGGGGTGTTCAGTTTCATCCGGAACGTTCTGGTCAAATGGGATTACGTCTGGCTGCGAATTTCGAAAACCTCGTGAAGTTCGTAAAGGAAAACTCTTAAAACTTTACCTTGACAGAGACGGGAGGGCTTATATACTCCCTTTATGAAAAAAGAATGGATTAAGTGCGTATCACTCGCCGCATCATTTTTTTTACTTTCTGTATGCGGCGGGAAGCAGGGTTTTAAGGAAACACCTGTAAAACCAGGCGAGGACTGGATGGGTATCTATGTGAGGGACCAGAAGATTGGTTATGTATACTCCAGACAGGATATGAAGGGTTCAAACTATACTTTTACTCAGAAATCTACAATGAAGCTTGAGATGCTTGGATCAATCGAAACTTTTGCAACCACGCTCAAGGCATCCACCGATTCAAAGCTCGATTTAAAGGATTTTTCATTCGATATCTCTTCGAGACAGAACAGCTTCTTTGCGCAGGGCAAACGGATAGGCGACAAAATAAGGATCAACATCGAGACCTCTGGCCGCAAGGAAACAAGAGAGATAGATGCAAAAGGCTCCCTCCTTATCTCGCCCGCCCTTGGACACTGGGTACTTTCGCAATCCCCAAAGCCGGGTGACAAGTTGCAGGTCGACATCTTCGAACCCACTCTTTTGAGGGTAATTCCTGTATCGGTAAAGGCAATCTCCTTCGATACGCTCCTCATCGACGGTAAGGAAGTGCCGGCGCTTCATCTTGAGACGAGGATGATGAATCTTAGCTCAGAGGTCTGGCTTGATTCGTCCGGAATCAGCATAAAGGAGCTTCAGCAGCCAGGTATAGTCATGATGCGTGAATCCCGCGAAAAGGCGCTCGAGATAGAATCTAACGTGGAGAAGCTCGATCTTCTGAGCTTCTTTGCTGTCCGTCCGGACTCCCTCATCACCAATCCCAGAACTATTAAGGAACTGGTTATCCGGATTGAAGGTCTGACCGCGGCAGACAGCCTTTCAATAGCTTCATCAACCCAGAAGGTCAAGTATCGAGAAAACGGGGTAGAGTTTTGCATCTCGTCGCCCGACACTTCAAAGGTCAGTCGCACGGACATACCTCTAACCGAGCCTAGTGAGTTTCTCTCCTCCTCAGTCTACATACAATCCGGGGACCCGGAGATAAAAAACAAGGCTTCCGAGATTGTCGGTGATGAGCGCGACGTCATGGCGGCTTCAAGAAAACTTGTTCTGTGGGTGTACAAGAACCTTCGAAAGAGAGCTACGGCATCGGTGCCTTCAGCCGTAGAGGTGCTTCATACACTCGAGGGCGACTGCAACGAGCACGCGATTCTTCTTGCCGCTCTGGCAAGATCAGAGGGCATTCCTGCAAAGATCAATGTGGGACTAGTGTATCTGGACGGCGCATTCTACTATCACGCATGGAACTCGCTCTACATAGGAGGGGCTTGGCTGCCCGTTGACGCTACTTTCGGCCAGATTCCTTCAGACCCGACCCATATCCAGCTTCATGAAGGCGAGCTCGACGAACAGGCAAAGGTGCTTTCGGTTGTCGGCAAGCTCAAAATAAGCGTCATCTCCTATAAATAGCATTGTCTCTGCTGTTTTTTCTCCTGGCTCAACCCGTATCCGCGCCTTCGGGAAGGGATACAGAGCCGGTCATAACAGAGACGGATACTACATTCAAGGATACCCTAAAAGCTGGCGTCTCAACCGTCGAATTCAAGGCAGATACCGTAATCTTCTATGCCGATACCAAGGAGGTTCTACTCCTTCACAATGCGGAAGTCAGATACGGTGAAATCAAGGTCTATTCCGACTCCATAAGATTTTCCACCCGTAAGAAACAGCTTTCTGCTTACAAGAACGTGAGATTTTTTTCAGGGCGCGACAGCGTAATAGGTTCGTGGATGAGATATGATGTGGAGACTAAAAAGGGCTGCATGGAGGATGGGCACACTCAGATAGAAAAGGGATTCTTCTACGGCCAGAGTATATGGCTTGTCGAGGAGAATACCCTTCACATAACGAACGGCTATTACACAACATGCGCAAATGAAAAACCTCATTATGATTTCTTTGGTTTCGAGCTTAAGGTTTTTCTGAACGATATGGTCATCGCGCGGCCCCTGCTCTTCAGGCTCGGAAAGCTGCCTGTTCTTGCGGCTCCTTTCTGGTACGTGCCTATAGGCAGCGAGCGGAAATCAGGTCTCCTGCCTTTTCAGTTGAGCTATAACAGCACCGAAGGTTTTTACCTGAAAAAAGCCCGATACTACTGGGCTGCGAACGACTACATGGACGCGCTTTTTTCGGCCGATATAATGACGCGCACAGGCATAAAACCCGGCTTAAACGTTAACTGGGCATGGGGACCAAAGGCAGCGGAGTACCTTTCAGGCAGTTTCATCGGAAGCTACATAAACGAGCTCGAGACCGGTCGTAGAAGATGGGAGATTCATTTAGCCGACATGACAAAGATTCCAGATGGGACTAGCATCTCTGCTGATATTAATTTTAAGAGTGACGGAACCTTCAGTTACGACTACTTGGATAATCCGGACAGCACGCCCGTTGTCCTTGATCAGACGTCTACATCGAACGTCTCAATATCCCGCAGTATCTTCACAAGACCGGTATCTATTGCCGCATCGAGGACAGACAGCCTTAACGATTCTACCTATACCATGACTCTACCTAGTCTTAATCTTTCCTGGCCTACGCTGAATCTTTGGGAAATCTTTTCGCTCTCGTTCGGAAGCTTCTCTTTATCCAACAGCTACAATCACGGCAAGCGCTGGTTGGTCGATACTCTTTCAGGCGACAGCTCAAGATACTGGTTTGACGAACGCAAAACATCATTCGACCAGCCTCTCTCCCTTTCATGGGCGTATACCTTCTTCGGCGCGTACACGTTCTCCCAGTCATGGTCTGCCGGTCAGAATCTTACCTTGACCCAGGATACTCTCATCCGAGGCGGAAACTACTCGCTGAATAATTCTCTAGGTACGACTCTGTACCGGCTTTTTGGTGTCAACACCCTGGGTATGAAGGGACTGCTCCACAGCGTTTCGCCTTCAATAAATTACTCAATTACACCCAAAGTCGGTCAAATCTATCCCTGGCTGGCATATCCCAGATTTGATACCATTTTTGCGGGACACTCCGTTTCCCTGAGCGTAAGCCAGAGCTTTCAGACGAAACTTCGCTCCAAGACGGATACGACTTCTTTCACAAAACAGACTCTTTTGAATCTTGGAACAGACATAAGCTACAACCTTCTTTCCGACAGCCTTTCGCCTGTAAGTGCATCGATATCGCTGCCTGGCGGGCTTCCCCTCACTGCAAGCGGCGGTGCGAGCTTCAATGTTTACAACGGCAATTACTCCTTAAACGCGGATCTGACCGCCCAGCTCGACAGGATTATTTTCCCTCTGATAGGAATAAAACCCAAGGAGGAGAACCATGACACCACTCAGGATACAACGATTCGAGACACGACCAGCCAATTCACCACTGTAAAACCCGATACGCTTGAAAAAGAGACGTTCGGTCAGAGATTCGCAAAAAGCACTTTCTACATCAGATATAATTGGGGTTTGCAATCGGTAAATGGAAATATAATTCCTGAAGATAACATGCTTGCCTTTAACACCTCTATTTACCTTCCACTCGAGTTTCAGATAAACTTCCAGACCCAGGCCAACTTCTCAGAAAACAAAAAATACTGGTATCAATACCTTTTGGCTCCCCACCTTTCTGTAATCAAGGGGCTTCACTGCTGGGAGGCTGCAATAGAGATAGGCCCGAAGAGCGGCACGATTACGCTTGATCCTGCCGATCTGGACTGGAGCTTTTATTTGAGGATAAAAGAGCTTCCAGATTTCGAGATAAGCACCAAGCTTTTCAAAAGCCTCACGGGTTCAGGCGGATAATTTTTTCCGCATCCGCCGCCCACAATCAAAGAATAATATCTTACAATCGGTAAACGTCTTGTGACTTTTAAGCTTGACTATTCCGGCATGTTCGTTAAAATCTTAATAGTGAACTGTTTTATCAAGGTTTATGGCTGCCAGATGAACGCGGCAGATTCCAGTCTGCTCTCCGGTATTCTTGCCGGCGCAGGTATAACCGAGACCTTGAGCGAAAAGGATGCAGAAAGCGTTGTAGTGCTCACGTGCTCCGTCAGGCAGCATGCCGAAGACAGGGCAAAGGGTTTTGCGCGCACGATGCGGGGCGAGGGCAAGAAAGTGGTAGTTGCAGGGTGCATGGCTCAGCTGAGAGGGGACTCCTTAATCAGGGAAGGCGTTGCCGATTATGTCGCAGGTCCTGACCAGTACCGAATGATTCCATCCTTTATTAAGGAACAGGAAATGCAGGCCAGAAATCCAGATTTTGATGAGCTTGAGACTTATTCCGATCTTTTGCCGTCATTCAAGAACTCTGTAAGTGAGTCCCTTGCAATCATGAGAGGATGCAACAACTACTGCTCCTACTGCGTGGTTCCTTATGCAAGAGGACCCGAGCGAAGCGTTCCGTATCAATCAATTGAGAGACGGATAAGGCGCTTTCTGGATTGCGGTGCAAAGGAGGTTTTTCTTCTTGGGCAGAACGTCCTTGCATACGGCGACGCGGGAAAACGTTTCATCGATCTCCTGGAGCGTCTGTCGGGCCTTAGCGGACTGGAAAGAATTGGATTCCTGACTTCGCACCCGCGCGACTTGGACAAGGAAACCGTTAGACGCATGGCTGCCATCCCCAATCTTCTCCACTTTTTTCATCTGCCCCTTCAATCTGCATCCGACAAGGTATTATCTCTCATGAACCGGGGATACACGATGGCTGATTACGAGGAGAGGGTTGCATGGGTCAGGGAGACGTTTGAAAAGCCCTACATCACGACGGATATTCTTGTAGGTTTTCCAGGCGAAACACAAGAGGACTTCCAGTACACTCTCGACGCTATTGAAAGGATAGGTTTTGATTTCGCATACATGTTCGCCTACTCAGAAAGACCGGGAACCAGGGCATGCGAGATGTCAGCTAAGGTCTCGCAAGAGGAAAGACAAGAACGCCTTTGCGTTCTTATCGAGCATGCAAACGCTATTGCCCGCAAGAAAGCTTCATGCCTTGTAGGCTCAGAAGAAGAAATATTCATAACCGCTCCTGCCCCGCGCGGCGACGGAGCCATGTTAGCAGGACTTCGTAACCACCGAAGCATTGTATTTAAACAAAAAGCCAGACCAGGTGAGCGTCTGCGCGCACGCATCGTGCGTCTGGAAGGCTTCACCCTTCTGGCGGAACCCTTGACCAAGGAGGTGGTATGAGAATTTTACTGTGGATTCTTGTGCTGCTTGCTGCAGCCGTGATGATTGTTATTTTCGCAGGATTCAACTCAGGAAACCCTTTAGCCAATCCGCCGGTCGCCCCGCTTATCGTGAACGTGAAATTCTTCGGCGACCTGAAGATACCGATTGTGCTCCTGGGTCTTATCTCTTTCGGAATTGGTGCAGCCACTTTCCTGCTTATTACGATAATCGAAGAGGTGGCGCTCAGAAGCAGGATACACAGGCTGAAAAAGAATATTGAGTCTATGCGCAAGGAGATTAACGCTCTGCGCAATCTTCCCCTTGCAGCCGAGATACTAACCAAGGATATTGAAAAGAAAGAGGAGGGCGAGAAATGAATCCCCTGTGGCTCATCCCGGCCGTAGTTTTCGTTGTTCTTGTAGTGATAGTATTGGTTTATGTGGCGAAAAGGCGCGCCGCACCTCCTGTAAACACATATCCTGACGCCTTGAAGGCGCTTCTAGACGGCAGGGAGCTTGAGGCCATGAGAAGGCTTCGCGACACAGTCATGCACGATACGGACAACGTGGACGCCTACATAAGACTAGGACGCCTTATCCGTGAAAAAGGGGATGCAGAGAAAGCCGCCAATATTCATCAGTCCCTTACTGTTAGACCTACTCTTAAAAGAGAAGACGAACTGAGGATATACGAGGAGTTGATTGAGGATTACTCGGCTATGGGCAGGACTGAGAAAACAGTAGACCTGCTTAAGGAAGTAATAGGCCTAGCGCATGAGAAGCTTCCTTATCTGAAAAGATTGCTTTCAATATTAGTCGCGCGCCAGCGAATGGATGAAGCCTTTGAAGTACTGCGGCGCTATGAGAAGAGCTTTGGCGATAAAAAGCAGGTTTCCTCCTGGTATGCAGAGGTCGCCCGGATTCAGCTGGAGAAGGATGACCCTAAAGCCCAGGAAAGCCTCAGAAATGCCCAGAGGCTTTCAAAAGATCACCCATACGTCATGATAGTTCAGTCAAGCCAGTACATGAAATCCGAACAGCCAGAAAAAGCCCGGCCTATTCTTGAGAAATTTGCCAAGCTTTACCCCGATGATGTCGAGCGGATACTTGACATCATAGAACAGGTATATTTCGAACTAGGCATTTACGAAAGGATTGTTCCCCTGTACGAAGGACTCATTAAAAAATATCCTGCAAAACACGAAATAAGACTCAGGCTCGCCAGACTGAAGGTCAAGGAGGGTGCCGAAGATGAAGCGTCTGTCCTTATCGATGCCGCGTTGTTCGAGAATCCTAATGACGTACCCTTTCTTATCGAAAAAATAAGTCTTTATCTTGCCGACAAGAAGCTTGATTCCGCAAAGGAAGTTTTCGAAAGGCTTGAAGAGATGCTTGCATCGCCTGCTTCGGTCTGCGCTGAGTGCGGCGAACTTCTTAATCCGTCATCCTGGTTCTGCATCAAGTGCGGGACCCCTGTCGAAGATCAATGATATTCCTGAGTCTTCTTATTGCGGGTGCGACTCTTAACGAAGGGCTTACCTCGGCTAAAAATGGAGACTACGAAAACGCTCGCAGGATTCTTTCATCCTTCACGCACGAGAAACCTTCAGATCCAGGCGTTGCACAGGCAAGATTATGGCTTGCAAGACTCGAACCAAATCCTGACACGGCGCGAGTGTTATATTTGATAGTGGTTTCAAACAATATGCAGACCGCCTATGCAGACAGCGCCCTGTTCGAGGCAGCTTCAATCGATTACGCCTACGGTCTTTATAAGCAGGCCGCCTCGGGATACAAGCAGCTTGTGGAGTACTTTTCTGCAAGCCCTCTCCTTGCAGAAAGCTTCTACTGGCTCGGTCTGTGTTATCTTGTTCTTGGTGACAAGTCATCTGCCGAAACAAGCTTCAAGAAGGCTCGTGATGCGGGGACCGGCGGCTTGTGGACCGCTCAGGCAAAAAAGGAACTTGAGTTGCTCGGCAGTTCGACTGCCTCAGCGAATCCGCCAGGCTCAGGAGACTATGCAGTTCAGGTCGGGTCATTCACTGAACAAAACCGAGCCGAAAAACTTCTTGCCGAGTATAAGTCTAAAGGCAGATCGGGCGAGATAAAACAGATAAATATCGCAGGAACAACATACTACAGGGTATGGCTTGGTCCTTTTTCATCGGAGTCCGATGCGAGAAACTATGCCGAAACGCTGAAGGCTCAGGGCGCAGCCGCAATGGTTGTCAAGCGATAATCAAATATTGAGCCTAGATTCAACACCCCTTCTTAAACAGTACCACGATATAAAAAGAAGATATCCCGACGCGCTGCTGTTCTTCAGGATGGGTGATTTTTACGAAATGATGTACGATGATGCAAAGACTGCCGCAACGATTCTGGGCATTGCCCTCACTTCGAGGCAGTACGGAAGCGCAGGAAAAATCCCGCTTGCCGGAGTTCCTGTTAAGAGTTATGAGCACTATCTGACCAAACTCGTCAAGGCTGGAATAAAGGTTGCGGTTTGCGATCAGACAGAACTTCCGGATTCCAAAAAGAAGCTTCTCGCGCGGGACGTAACTGAAGTCATCACTCCGGGAACAATAGCGACCGCAGAGATGCTTGATGCATCAAAAGGGAACTACCTTGGAGCCTTTATAAAGGACGGGAAACACGCGGGGCTTGCGTATGCGGACGTTTCTACCGGCGAGTTTGTTTGCGGCGAAGCGCTTGTAGAAGAGGTTGAAAGCCACCTGGCCAAGATAATTCCAAGCGAACTCATTCTTTCTTCGGACGAATCGTGGAGACCGGCGCTTTTTGAAACCAGCATCAGGACTGAAGAGAGTTACCTCTTTGACCCCGATATCTCAGCCTCAAGCGTACTAAGGCATTTCCGCGTCGCCGCTCTCGAAGGGCTTGGCCTTGAGTCAAAACCGCTTGCCCTTAGAGCGGCTGGCGCGGTTCTATCATATTTGAGGGAACAGAAGAAAAACATACTTCCGCACATCGAAACCTTAAGGGTTTTTGAAAGTTCAAGCTACCTGACTATAGATGAATTCACGCAGCGCAATCTTGAGCTTCTTGAGCGTCAGCGCGACCGTTCCAGTGAAGGCACTCTTTTCTCTATTCTCAACAAGACCTTGACTCCTGCCGGAACTAGGCTCCTTAAACGTTGGATAATATTCCCCTTGAGGTCAAGTTCTGGCATCGAAGCACGTCTGGAAGCTGTTGAGGAGCTGCTTGCGGAGAGGGAACTGGCCGAAGAGCTTGGGGACCTTCTCGTTGAAGTCGGAGATCCAGAAAGACTCGTTTCCAAAATAGCTACTGAAAAAGCAAATCCGAGGGAGGTCCTTCGCCTGGCTGCCATTCTCAGAATCGGTTCAGCCGTTAAGAAAAGCCTTCTCGACGCCCGGTCCAAAATGCTAAAGAAGATTGCCGCAAGAATAGAAGATTTCGATGAGCTTGCCGGGGGGATAGAAAAAACGATAATGGAGGATCCGGGACTTGCCTTGCTGGAGGGTGGAATAATCAAAAAAGGACTGAATCCAGAACTCGATGAATTAAGAGATCTGGCGCATAATGCGCGCGAGCATATAGCGAGACTCCAGTTAAAGGAACGCCAGTCGACCGGCATCGATAAGCTCAAGATTGGATACACGAGCGTGTTCGGCTACTATATAGAGATTCCGAGAAGTCTTTCGTCCAAAGCTCCATCTCACTACATACGCAAGCAGACTCTTGTAGGCGCCGAGCGTTTTTTTACACCCGAGCTAAAGGAACTCGAACAGAAGATACTTACGGCCGAGGAACGCTCAAGGCTCATCGAATATGAGATATTCCTCAGTTTCCGGTCAGAGTTGGCTTCTCATTCCCGTTCGTTCAAGGTTCTGGCTGAAGCGCTTGCCGAACTTGACGTCCTGCGTTCACTTTCAACAATCGCAGCCGAGAACAACTACACAAGACCCCAGATTCACGAGGGTGATGAAATAAGCATCTCAGGCTCAAGGCATCCGGTTGTGGAAAAGCTTCTTTCGGAGAAGTTCATTCCGAACGATGTCAGACTGGATACAGATGAAAATATGATTCTCCTTGTTACAGGTCCGAACATGGCCGGAAAATCGACGTATCTTCGTCAGGTCGCGCTAACCGTTATCATGGCGCAGATAGGTTCATTCGTACCCGCATCCAAGGCTAGAATCGGCATTGTTGACAAGATATTCACGAGAATCGGAGCCTCGGACGACCTTTCGCGCGGGGTATCTACCTTTCTTGCCGAGATGGCAGAAACCGCAAACATTCTGCGTTCGGCCAGTTCAAAGAGTCTCGTTATCCTCGACGAGATAGGCCGTGGAACATCCACATATGACGGCATGGCTATTGCATGGGCTGTAATAGAATACCTGCACAACTCGCCCGATCTGAGGCCCAAGACCCTTTTTGCCACGCACTATCACGAACTCACAGAACTCTCGTCCCATTTCAGGGGGCTTCGCAACGTCAGCTTCTCGGTGAAACGCACTCCTGAAGGCATCCTCTTCCTCCGCAAGCTGCGTTATGAGCCGTCCGACCAGAGCTACGGCATAGAGGTTGCACGGCTTGCCGGTCTTCCGAAGGCTGTTGTAGAACGCGCCCGGTTCCTTCTCGACCGTATCTATAAGGGCGAGACCGTTTCGATAGACGAGATACTTACGGAAAAGAAGCTTCAGCTTCGCTTGTTTACGGGCGCGATTCAGGATGAAATCGCAAAGGAACTCGCAGAGCTCGACCTAGATTCCCTTTCTCCAATCGAAGCGCTGCAGAAGCTAATCGCCTGGCAGGAGAAATTGAGCCAATCCCGGTAGAATTGCATCGCAATTCTACCGGAAAGCCGCTTTCCTTGTGTTGACTTGTTGTTCATCGGGTATGAGCAGTATATTCCGTTGCTTTTTGGCCGATATAGCGCGATCTTCGGAACTCTTCCTGCCTTCATATCACAGCATGGAATTTTACATTAGCTTCTGCAAGATAGCCTCGATTCTAGGCAAGGCATCCTTTGAAGCCTGCAGGGCTTTTTCCTTGTAGTTCTTCTTGATGATGCTTATCTTGCTTTTCTTTGAATCGCCTCCTTCATCAATCGTCTTAGCCCATATCCTGTTGACTTTGTCGTAGAAATTGTAGAGTCCGCCTATGGTTATCAATGCTTCGGTTACTTCCGGTAACGGGATTCTTCCAATTGAGGGAAGAATCGAACCGCCCAGCCTCGTAAACACAAGCTGTTCGCCGCCTGCACCTTTCCTTAGATCAGGCAGAATCTCGATATTGCTGCGTATCTCATCAGCCACGGCTTCGAGATAGCATCTTAGCTGGATGCGATTCCTGCCACGCTCGCTTCTTCGCTTCTGGCTTTCTATGATTAGTTGAACGAAAAGCCCTACTAAACCAGCTATCAGAGCGCCTGAAACTGTAGGAAGAATAACGGTCAATAGCATCGCTGCTCCTTTTTTACTGTCCGTATAAAGATCTCTGTTTTCCATCGCCGTAATTTTAACTACAGAACTCATGGACGTTATCTCAGGAATATCTGTAAGTTTTATGTTGCTAGCTTAATATTAAATTATACTAATTTTCCTGAACCGTTCAATGACCTAGCATGCATTCCTGGAATTTTCCCCAAGCCTGATTCTCCATTGGAGTACCGGATCATCTGAGTGTTTGGTTCCGGCATCCTCGACTTCGACCTTGAGAAAACCCATGGTTCTGAAGACCTGAGTGAACCAAGCCTCTATGAGAGGCGGAAACAGGGGGTCTGGCTCAAAATCCTTCAGTTCAATAACGACTCCGGCATCAGTCCTGTTGATCAGAAGAGTTCCCTTGTTGTAGTATTTTTTCCACATAACACTGATATTGTTTAGCGCAAGATGAAACGGGACGTTGACAAGCATCCCCTTCAAGAAAGACGCAATTTCGTAGCTTGCAGCGAAAATACCGGCATCGTAAACCGCTTTCTCCGGATCCCGAGGGTTGAAATGCTCTGCAATTACTTCCCTCATTTTGCGCTGCAAGGAGAAGGGATACCACTCCTTTTTCTGAATTTGGAGAAGCGTTTTCGAATCACTGGTTAACCTGTGAAGCATAAAGTGTCCGAATTCAGCTGGGTCAAGCGACGCACGCACGTATTCAGTCAGAGAGATTATGGATACGCCTCGCACCATGATAGAGGCACTGGAAGGACCCTCCTTGAGCATACTGCATTATAATAGACAATTATCTGGGGATTGTCAAGTCTACTTCCATTCAGCCTCCCACCTCCAGCATTCATCTCCTTTATGTATGTTTCCTGTCTGTCTTATTAGCACATCATTGAGTTCAAGCATTCTGGCAGCGACAGTGAGCCATGCGGTCACGACAGGTCCAAACAACTTGTCGGCAGGAAAGTCTTTCAACTCCAGAACCGCCTTTTTGTCGCCAGCAATAGTCTGCATAACACCTCTACTGTAATACTTATTCCACACGGTCGCTGTTTGTTTGAAAACAAGCTTGGCAGGAAGGAAGTTCATTATCGCCCGCAGAAATGTGCTCATCTCGTACTCAGCGGTGTAAATGCACGCATCGAACACCGCCTGTTCAGGGTCCAGGGGATTGTATTTCCGGACTATAAGTTCTCTCATCTTTTTCTGCAAATCAAAGGGATACCACTCAGCCTTTTCTACGTTAAGGATGGCCTGCTTGTCATCATCGGACAGGGGCGAAAGAAAAGCCTTTAGGGATCCGCCCTCCAGTTTTGTCCTCATATACTCGCGCAACGCAAACAGCGAGACGCCGCGTACGAGCATATCGGGTTCATTAGCAGTCTCAGACATATACCGCCGGTAGTATCTCTGCAAAAAGGCGTTTGTCAAGAAAATCACTGTGGAGAACCTTGAGGCTCCCACTTAAATTCGATGCGATGCTACTTGAATGATATTAGTTTACCTTTTCTATAAGTTCCTTGATTAATGCTGTTGTGGGTTCTGCTTCCTCAATAGTACCATCTAAGACTTCATCCTTGAGATATTGTTTTGCTTGGGCAATTGGCATGATAGAACCTGATTCTGCAATAATTTTTCTTTGAATTCCTTCCCGGATATTATTCACTGTATCGAAACAATTATAAGAACGTGTGATGCTTTGGATTACTTCTTTTATTTCTGAAAAAGGTATATCAGCTTCTTTTTTGTAGTGTGCAACGATGGGTAAGAATTGTACTAATTGAGGTAAACAAAAATCTCTTGTTGCTGTTAGCAAAAACCTAATGGAACGAGCTTCCTTGATATCAATTGGTTCTTTGCCTGGAAATCCCTTCGCATTCTTAAGCCATAAGATATTAGTATCGATTTCCTCTGCAAATGCCAGCAAATACCCAATAGCTTTCTTATGCTCAGCGTTTTTTTGAACAATTTCTCTACGTTGTTCTATCCTTTTGGAAGCTAAGAAACCTACGAAGGCAGCAATCAAACCTCCCAAGATTGTCGCAATGGACGTAGCGATTAATTGCCATGCGCTTCCCCATCTCAGGAATGCGATTATTTCTTTAGCATCCCAGATATTCCAAAAGAATATCATCTTTCCCCTCCTTAAGATATATAGGGCCGACCTGAAGGTCGGCCCCTACTTTTTACTGCGATCTTTTCGACTAAGTCGAAAAGAAGCATTGCTTATTGTCCGTACTTCTCGATGATTTCCTTCTTTTTGAGGCCAAGTATTCCGTACTTGGCGCCCACCTTTTTGAACGCCTCGATGGCTTTGTCCAGATGCTCCTTCTCGTGCGCGGCGGAGAGCTGGGTGCGGATGCGCGCCTGGCCCTGAGGAACAACCGGGTAGAAGAAGCCTATGACGTAGATGCCCTCGTAGTAAAGGTCTCTTGCCATATCCTGCGAGAGCTTTGCGTTATAAAGCATCACGGGCACGATAGGCGTTTCGCCGGGGCGGATGTCGAAACCGGCCTCTTCCATCTTCTCGCGGAAGTAGCGCGTGTTCCACTCCAGCTTGTCGCGTCGTTCTGTGGTCCCGGAGATCAAATCGATAACCTTGTTAGCCGCCGAAACGATCACTGGAGGCATGGTGTTGGAGAAGAGGTAGGGTCTTGCGCGCTGCTTGCACATCTCGACAATCTCGCGTCGGCCGGATACGCAGCCGCCCGAGGCGCCGCCCAAAGCCTTGCCAAGCGTCGTCGTGATGATATCAATTTTTCCGACCACTCCGAAATGCTCGTGCGTGCCTCTTCCGGTCTTGCCTATGAAGCCGGTGGAGTGCGAATCGTCAACCAGAATCATCGCGTCGTAGCGCTCGCACAATTCGACCATCTTGTCCAGAGGAGCAAGATCGCCGTCCATAGAGAATACGCCGTCGGTAACAACTAGCCTTATGCGCTTGTCCTGGTGCATCGCGAGCTTTTCATCAAGATGCTCCATGTTCATGTGCTTGAAGGAATCATACTGCGCCTTGCACAGCCGGATGCCGTCAATGAGCGATGCGTGAACGAGCCTGTCCGAGATTATAACGTCCTCTTCGCTGAGCACGGCCTCGAACACGCCGGCGTTGGCATCCATGCATGAAGGGAAGAGCACGGTGTCCTCGGTTCCGAGGAACTTCGTTATTCTGTCCTGCAACTCCCTGTGTATATCCTGTGTTCCGCATATGAAGCGCACCGAGCTCATTCCGTAACCTCTTGAATCGAGCCCCTCGTGCGCGGCTTTAACAACGTCCGGGTGCGAGGAGAGCCCGAGGTAGTTGTTGGCGCAGAGGTTTATTACTTCCTTGAGTTCTGCGCCCGCTGGGAATTCCACCTTTATCTCCGCGCCCTGCGGCGAGTGGATGAAGCGCTCCTCCTTAAATAGTCCGGCGTCGCGGATCTCGGAAATGGTCTTCTGGTAGTAGCCGCGGAGCTTTTCGCTGTATGCCATTTACGCCCCCTTGAAGCGCTTTACTAGCTCCACAATCTTCGTGACCGTATCGAACGCATCCGGAGTTGCATCCTCATCCGGTATCTTTATCTCATATTTCTTCTCTAAGAACACCTTGAGCGAGACCATCGAAAATGAGTCCACTATTCCGCCTGAGATCAAGGGCGTATCGGTCGTAAGCGCCTCGGCTTCGTCCTCGTCGTCGATGTACTCGTTCTTGACGTAGGTAAGAACCGTGTCCTTTAATTGTTTTTCATCAAGCATTGCTGCTCCTTGGTTTGATTTTCAATCTCGAACGACCTACCCAATTTATCTAACAGAGAGGTAGTATATTTGATTATCAAAAGGATGCAAGGGGGTTATTAGCATAACCCTACCCTCACCCGAAAGGAGAGGGTAGAGGTGAGTATCACTTTCCTTGAATGAAGGTGAGGGGAAAGGTTGCGTTTTAACTTTCACTTGTTTTCTTTATGTGTTGCTCCCAGAATTTGCTTCTCTTGTTTCTCGATGAAAGAACGGGTTTTTTGATTTCCGGAGACAATTGTTCGTTCTGCCATTTCCTTTCTTCATCGATAGATTCGCCTTCGCAGACAAGAGCTTTAAGCACGTATTCTGCGGCTAAAGGAGCATGATCGGGCATGAGCGCGATCGCGACGGCATGTCCAACACCCCGGGCAACTGCAATCAACACCGGGTCGGTCAATTCATTTGCTGCATCGATTGCACCAAAAGTAGCATTGCGTGCGCTGCCGACAGACGCTTTTCCTTCTTTCCACATCCTGGCTATCTTGTACGTATTCTAAACGTTCATCAATTTTTTCGCCAAAAAGCGGCAGCACCCTCTTAATGCATTTTTGTGCCCAGTGTATAAGCTGTCTGTGCTGCTTTTCTTGCAAAGCCCCCCTCTATGTTCGGCTATGAACGGATAGCGAGAAGACTTTTGTGCAGATTTCTTCAGTGCCTCCTTTGTTAAATTTGGTCTATTCTTTTGCATCTTGTTTTATCCGCGGCGCGAATAACATCATCATATGCAGTGCGACCCATTTGTCACAGACATGTAAAGGTCGTCTTTGCATCTTCGATGCCGCTTCGCGTCAAGTCGTCCCTTTAATCTCCAAGGCCTACGGCCATCTCCCTTTCTTAATGAGCGCTGGATTATCCTCATCCGCTTATTTGACCTTCCTCAACTCCTCAATAAACGCAGGTCTTCTTGCGTATGTGGTCTTGAAGTCCTCAACGAGTTCCCTGACC
>JAAYVC010000044.1 GCA_012517375.1 bacterium
CACCGACTTCCTGCCGTTCAATCCTTCAAGTACCACCGCCAGCTTCTCCTCTGTCGTCCAGTTACTGCGCTTCATCTTCGCTTCTTCATTGACTGGTTATTCTATCTCTAAACTTACCTCATGTTCACTCTCAAAGGGGCGCAGCATAGCAAATCCTCGTTCACTTGCCAAGGTGTTGCACTTCATCATTGAACCCACGATTGGGTATATTGGATCATTCAAGAATTCTTACAAGCGACCGTCAAGCGAGAGATTACTATAAGAAGTTAAGGTGGGGATCGGATCATTTGATATATGCTGCCCGAAACACACATTCTCGAGTCTTTTTAAGTGATATGTAACGATTTTACACTCATGTTGCAAGTTTGCTACTTCGGAGCTGCTCGCCTGAAGTTTTGCAGGGATGATAGCTTACAGCTTGAGCATCCATAGAATCGTTTTATTGTTGCAAATTCGCAACAACGAAAAGAGATTCTTTTTAGTCTTTGATTTATCTAAATCTCCTTAAGCTCAATATCTTGGATATTTACGAAAACCCTCTTCCCTTGGCATAAAAGTTGCTCTTAATTGTTTGAATTTCAAGTTTAACAAGAGGCAAAACTTTAAACTCAAGGAGGACAAGATGCGTAAACACCTCACAATAATCATCGGCCTGCTTGTAGCAGGCACTCTCTCCGCACAGGGCTGGGGCCCCGATATAAGGCTCACCAACGACCCTGCGGAATCATATACTGGATACAATAATCAATGGTGTGTGGCGGTTTCCGGTTCATATGTTCACGTTGTGTGGTTCGATAACCGGGACGGGAACTTCGAGATATATTACAAGCGATCTACGGATGGGGGCATTACTTGGGGATCGGATACGAGACTGACTAATGCGCCAGGAGATTCTAAAAATCCTTCTATTGCGGTTTCTGGAACTTACGTGTATGTAGTGTGGTCGGACGGGCGACCAGCAAATCCCGGAATCTATTATAAGCGTTCTGCCGATAGCGGCTCGACATGGGGTTCTGATACGAAATTAACTCTTAGCGGTGGACCATACCCTTGTATTGCAGCTTCAGGAAGCAACGTACACGTGGTGTCGGATGGTATCAACTATATCAATTCTACCGACAATGGTTTGACTTGGAATGCTGAAACTCCACTGGCCTCCGGAGGCGACAACCCTGTAATTGCTTGCGTTGGGAATAATATCCATGTAGCATGGCATAATTCTGCAATTTTAGTTCAATACAAGCGCTCAACCGATAACGGAATAACATGGAGCTCAGCCGTAACTATTTCCTCCCCAGGAGGTGGCTACCATCCCTCAATTGCGGCGTCAGGTAATTTTGTAAATGTAGTATTCCATGATGCGAGAGATGGTAACTATGAACTTTACCAGAATCGGTCAACCGATAATGGAGTAACTTGGGAAGAGACCCCGACAAGAATCACCAATTCGGACGGCGTTTCAGCTCACTGTTCCCTTGCGGCATCAGGAAACAATGTTGCCCTCGTATGGTTCGATAGGAGAGATGGCAATGCAGAGACATATTATAAAAACTCAATCGATAATGGTAGAACTTGGGGACTTGATACCAGATTGACAAATGCTCTAGGTGAATCTGTAGGCGCATCAATCGCAGCCGCTAATTCTTCCGTATACGTTGCATGGTACGATGATCGTGACGGCAACCGGGAAGTATACTACAAGAGATACGTGGAGCAGGGCTCTCCCGGGACCCTAGCATGGAGATATCAAGCCGGCGGCGCAATAAACTCCTCGCCTGCGCTTGCCCTTGACGGAACCGTGTATTTCACTTCGCGGGACGGTTATCTTTACGCGCTAAACCCTGACAGCTCTCTCAAATGGAGATATAATACCGGCGGTACTACCGACAACTCGCCGGCCATAGGGCCGGACGGTACAATCTATCTGGGTGTGTCCGACGGCCTTTGCGCAATTACCCCTGAGGGCGACCTCAAATGGAAGTATACAACCGGCGCGCGCGTACCGACATCTCCTGCAATAGCCCCGGACGGAACGATTTTCTTTGGTGGAGTCGATTGCTATTTTTACGCAATAAATCCGAGCGGTACGCTTAAATGGAAATACCTTACAGGCGGAAGCATTTACTCCTCCCCCTCCATCGACAAGGGCGGTGCGATTTATTTCGCTTCGTTCGACTGCTACCTCTATGCGTTGACTCCTTCAGGAACTCTCAAGTGGAAATCGAGAACGAGCAGCGGCGACGAGGAGTACTCTTCTCCGGCGATAGCCGATGACAGCACCATATACTTCAGTTCGTATGACGGCTGGGCAGTTTACGCCTTCAATCCTGACGGCTCGGAAAAATGGAAATATCCTACTGGAAACCGCGCACGCTCGGTGGTTCTGGGCGCGAACGGCACCATTTACGCGGGCTCGGAGGATAATTACCTGTATGCACTTACTCCTGAAGGAAATCTTAAATGGAAGTATAACGCAGGCAGCCTTGTGTGCTCCAACCTGTCCGTGGGCGCGGACGAAATAGTGTACTTCGGATCGTGGAATGGTTATCTCTACGCAGTTGACACGCTCGGAAACCTCAGATGGCGCTACCTGACCGGAGCCCTTGTCAACGAATCCTCACCCGCTATCGACTCGAACAAGATACTCTACGTCGGTTCTTACGATAATTACCTGTACGCGCTCAACACCTCATCCCCTGGGCTTGGGGCTTCAACGTGGCCGAAGTTCAAGCGCGACAACCAGAATACTGGCAATCTTCTTGCAGCCGACGTCGGCGTAGTATCGATCGAAGCGCCACGAGATACTTGCTGGTCTGAACATAGCTACACTCCGCGGGCGACCTTTGAAAATTTCGAGGCCGGTACGACATCGTTCAACGCGGTATGCGAATTCGATTCCGCAGGCGTCGTCATTTACTCCGACACAGTTGCTGTTGCGGACCTTGCCGGAGGGGCCGCAATCGAAGTGAGCTTTGATCCATGGAGCGCGGGCGAGGCCGACGACCTCAGCTATACCGTGAAATTCAAGACCCTGTTTGAAGGCGACTACGATCCAAAGAACGATACTCTTTCCAAAAACGTCACAGCCCTATGGCCGCCGCGCGACGTTGCGCCGGTTGCCATCATCACCCCGCCCGATTTCGTGTGGTCTGGCTTCGCACATATCCCGAGGGTTGTAGTCAAAAACCTCTGGGAAGAAGCTGAAAGTTTCAATGTCGCTTGCATGGTCGATTCTCTCGGAGTTGTCGTCTATAGCGATACTACCCTGATTACCAATCTTTCGGGCTCGGACTCTGTCCTCGCGGAGTTTGGACCCTGGTCAGCAGGAGCATCGGATACTTTCACCTACAATGTCACGTTTGTCACGCATCTTGCCAAGGACCTCAATCCCTCAAACGATACGATCACGAAAGAAATCCACGCGGTCAAGGAAGTTGCCGATCTGGACATCCAGGACTACGCAGGCAATCTTTCCGCCAACACAATGTTCCTTACGGGTGCAAGAAACGCCATACTCGTCGGTTCTTACGTTATGGTAAATCCTGACAACTGGCAGAAGAATGTTGATCTTTACGACGGTCCTGCGAATACCAATCTCGCACTCTCTTACGAATGTTCCGACCTCGTTCTTTACAACGGCTC
>JAAYVC010000045.1 GCA_012517375.1 bacterium
TAACCCCTTGACATTCAAGCTTTAGCGGAGTAAAATTTAAGACATAAGGAAATAATCCACTTAGGCAAAGGAGGAACCTTATGAAGAAGAGTGCGATCGTTCTGGCAGTTGCGCTGGGCGTTTTCGCTGTTGTTTTTACAGGATGTATTGGGAATGTAGAAGTTCCCGACCTGACGAAATCGACCATTGAGAATGCAAAGATGTCCCTTGATAAAAGGAACCTTTTGATCTATGTTGTGGATAAGGTCCCTTCAGACGATGTTGACGAAGGACTTATCTGCAAGCAAGATCCCCTCGCACTATCGGATGTAAAACGAGGCTCAACAGTAAAGGTATGGATATCCACAGGTCCAAACAAGGTTGAGATTCCACGCGTAGACAACGCCAATCTTAACGACGTGCTCCGCAGCATTGCGGTGCTGGGTCTTTACTCGAACGTGGAATTTGTCTATTCGGACGAAGTAGCGAAGGATATGGTGATATCCGTTGATCCTGCGCCGGGAACAAAGGTTGACAAGGATACATACGTCAAGATAAAGGTAAGTATGGGTTCAGAACCCGTAAAGACCGTTGAAGTTCCAAAGGTTACAGGCATGGGCAAGGCCAGCGCCGAATCTAAGCTGAAGGAAGCGGGTCTTGAGGCCAAGTTTGTGTACCGTGTGAGCACTGAGTACTACGAGGGTACTCTTTACTATCAGACGCCTAAAGCAGGAAGTGTTGTACCTAAGGGATCAGCCGTAACCGTTTATATCGCCAGCGTCCTGGACTGATCTCCGCCTTATCAAATTTAGAAGGCCGGTTTAATCCGGCCTTTTCTATTTACAGAACAGGATATATTTACTCGTTCTGCCTGACGGAAGAACTACCTCTTCCTGTCTTATACTCAATGCCATTCGTTCTGAGAGCTTCTTCGCTTCGTCCATTTCGGAATCGACATCTGTTCCTTTATAAAAAAGCGTCATACCTTTAGCTTCCAGATAACTCGCAATCAAGGGAAGCAGCTCTTTTATCCTTCCGACCGCCCTTACTGTTATCACCTCAAACGATTCATCGAGCCGCTCTCCTCTTTCCGGAAAAAGCGCAAGGTTCTTGAGGCCAAGCTCCTTCGAAGCTTTGTTGAGGAATGCCGCCTTGTTGTGCCTTGATTCGATGAGAGTCACATGGATGTCCGGCCTTGCTATGGCAAGGGGTATTCCGGGCAGACCGCCTCCTGAACCCCAATCGGCCACTTTCGAACCTTCAGGTATTAAGGACTGAGGAGCAATCGAGTCCGCGAAGTGTATCTCCTCAAGGCGCTCGACGTCTCCTTTGGATACGATATTGATCCTTTCCGACCAATCCAGAATCAACATCCTGTAGAAGTCGAGTAGTTTTACCTGGTCAGAAGATAACTCGATCCCTCTTTCTGAAAGAAATCGTTTAAGCTCCTCTTTCACTCTCTGAACGGTCAAGATAGGTGTCGTGCTCAAGATAGGGGTGGTATTCGCTCCAATTGCCCTCTCCTCTTCTTTCAGCCACTTCGCGGTACATCGCCCTCTTTGAGTCAAGGTTGTCAATCTGATGCAGTATCTGCGCCTCAAGGAACAGAGGCGGTCTTGGCGAGCCGTATTCCTTGAATCCGTGATGGCTCACAACCATGTGCAGGAGCTTCCATGCCAGCTTTTCAGGGAAGCCCTGGATTCGCAAAATCTCGCGTTCAATCATCCTTATGCCGATGGCAATGTGTCCCAGAAGCTTGCCCTCGTCCGTGTTGTCTATGCTTTTGGAGTATTCGTATTCCCTTATCTTGCCTATATCGTGAAGGAGTACGCCGGCAGTAAGGAGCTGGCTGTCGAGTTCCGAGTCGCTTGCGGCAACGGCTTCAGCAAGAACTAGCATGTCGTAAGTGTGTAAGCAGAGGCCTCCTATATATGCATGATGAGCTCTTACTCCGGCGGGTGCAAGCTTGAACTGGCGTTCGAAACTGGGATTGTCGAAGAATGCCGAAAGCAGAGCGCGGAGCGGTTCACGAAGCTCTAAAGCCGCTCTCTTGAGTCCTGAATAGCACTTTTCAACGTCTCTTTCGGATTTAGGCAGGAAATCGGAATAGTCGATGCCGGATTCCTTTTCCTGCCACATGTCCTCTATCTTGATGTTAAGTCTGCCGTTGTACTCCGTTAATTTTCCCTGAATCCGTACGAAAGAACCCTTCGCAGGCATGAGCTTAGGGCCGGGTTCAAAAAAAAGAGCTTTCAGCGAACCCGTTCTGTCGGTCAGGTTGAAGACGATGAAGTCCTTCCCGTCTCTGGTCTTGCGGGTTTCCTTGTCGAGAACATAGAAGACCTCATCCACGTCGTCGCCGGGATGCAGGTCTTCTATGAACTGTTTCTTCATCTAGAAGCTGTATGCGAGCGAGATGCGGTGGAATAACCCGAGATCAAGAGCGGGCGTTATCGCATAGTCCACGGAAACGCCCGCAAGATTTCTTACGCCAACTCCGAGGGAAAAGCCTGCAAGTATATCGGTACCGGTTGCTCCCGTTTTCCATGCAACACCTTCAGTTGAATAACCTGCACGCAGGCCAAGAAATTCCACAGGCAGGAACTCAAGACCTCCGCGTACGATAAGCGGGGCATCAAGCGGTTTGGAAACGTCGAGTCCTATCAAGAGCTTTTTTAATCCGGAGTAACTGACGCCGCCTCCGATTCCTACGGGCATGGCAGAGCGCTCTTCGACGAATGGTTTTATCTCGAAGGCTACGTTCTGAACAGAGAGCCCAGCGTTCAAGCCGGGCAGGATATCTCTGTAAAGTGCTCCCAAATCCGCTCCTGCCGCTATCTGCATGCTCGAATCGGCAAGAGCCAGGTGAATCTTTACGTTGCCTCCGACGCTCAATTTCTCCAGTATCTGGTAGGCGGCGGTGCCTCCAAGATTCACAACCTGGTATCCGAATGTTCCCAGGTCTTCATTAGTCGGACTGGTGCGGGTCATTTGTCCCGAATTCAGGTAGAATGCTGAAGCCGAAAACCGAAGTTTCTCCTTAGTCGATGGCTGGAACGATACCGAACCGACGTGTATGCCCGCCGGATAGGGGAGATAGTTCGCCGAGATCATTGGGCCCTCGATTATCGAAAGCCCTGCCGGGTTGCCAAAGAACGCCTGGGGGTTATCCGCCAACCCTAGCGAAATCCCGCCCATCCCCTGACTGCGGGCTGAGGCCTGAATCCTCATATTACTCAGACCGGTCTCACCCACTTCCAGGGCCGCAAGCGCTCCTGCTAAAAGTAACGTTAATGCAAGGATGCGTTTCATGTCTTGAGTTTAGCTCGAACTTTCGATATGTCAAGCCGCGTCAATCGCTCCAGCTCATACGTGATATTAATCGTATAGGAGAGGTCTATCCAGCATGGCTCTATTAATTGTTGTGCCGCTGAATAGTTCAGTTTGCTTGCTCTTCCTCTTTGCACATGAAGGGTTGGAATAACTGAAGGAGTCGGCGTGTCTTGCGGATATTTTGATGCACTCAACGCTATAGCAAGTTTAAGCCCTTCGAGCTCCGCAAGCTGCGCGGCCTTGGCTTTAGCGGCTTTCATCGTCTTTTTCCTTACCTTGGATTCATAATTTGTTTTATCCTCGAACGTGAAGGCGAAATTGACGATGCGCGACGCTTGGTGCGTCCGTCACGGCCAACTATCAGGCGGATTGGCGTCGTTTAGACGTCCGGGCGTTAGGCGTGCATCTGTTTACTCTCCGTGCGGACTCCGTCAAATTGAATTGTTGTCAAGGTCTACGCTGTACGGCTGCTTAGCATTCGTCAAGGACACCCTTGAGGCGTCAGACAACTAAGTTGATCAGTCTTGCGGGAACAAAGACGGCTTTTTTGGGTTCTGAGGATAAATACTGTTTTACCGCCCCAAGTCCACCCCAAAAGATTGCTCCCTTCGTTCGCCCTCCGGAGCTCCCCACTCTTTCGGGGACCCCCGAATGAAATCAAATACGAAATTAAACAGTTTTGCAGGAATGCATATGTTTTTTTGCAGGCTCGGATGTCAAATACTATCCGATGGTTTCCAGCGAGAGGGCTTATTTTATGACTTGATCTTCTTTTGCGTCTTTTGGCGCATCTATTTTACCTCTGAACTTGCCGTTGACCTTAAATCACCCCAAACGACTGCTTCGTATTCGTCTGGGAACCCCGTTGATTAGATTACAAAGTTGAGCAGTCTGCCTGGAACAAAAACAACCTTCGTCGGTTCGGAGACCAGGTACTGCTTCACCGCCTCTATCTCTCTGGCCTTTAAGATAACCTCATCCTGCGAGGCGTCCTTTGCCACTTCAACTTTCCCTCTCAGCTTTCCGTTCACCTGTACAGGGATCGTGATTGTGTCCTCCACAACCGCTTGCTTATCGTATCCGGGCCATTTTGAAAGAAAAACACTTTCGGAATGCCCGAACGCCTCCCAGAGCTCCTCCGCAATGAATGGCGCGAAGGGAGCCAGTATCTGTGTGAGACGCTCCATTGCATACCGGGCTGTTGGCGTCTCCTTTGCAGCCGAGTTCGAGTAGAGGTTCATGAACTCCATCATGCGCGCAATCGCGGTATTGTAGCCCATCACCTCAGCGTCTTCCGAGACCTGCTTTACGGTCTTCTCTATCGCCTTGTATATCTCGCTACCCTTATCCGGGGAAGCCGCTTCGATTCCAGCCGCAGCCATAGCCTCCGCGTACACGCGCTCCAGAAATCTGCTCGAACCCTTCACGTTGGACTCCGACCAGAGCACCTCGCGGTCGGGCGGGGCGAAGAAGAACATGGCGACCCTTGCCGCATCTATGCCGATGCGCTCCATAAGCTCTCTGGGTGAAATGGCATTGCCTTTGGACTTGCTCATTACGTCGCCGTGTGCATCGAGCACCATGCCGTGGTTGAAAAGTTTGACAACAGGTTCCTCGACAGGGGAGACCCCTATATCGGCTAGAAACATGGTGATGAAGCGGAAGTACAAAAGATGGCCTGTTGCGTGCTCGTCGCCGCCGATGTAGGTGTCGATAGGCATCCACTTCGCGGCCTCTTTGAGCGAAAAAATCTCCCTGTCATTGTGCGGATCGGTATAGCGCAGCTGATACCATGATGAGTCCACGAAGGTATCCATGGTGTCTGTATCCCGTTTTGCATTGCCGCCGCACTTCGGGCAGAGTACGTTCACGAATTCGGCTACGGACTCTAAGGGCGAGCGGCCCTTGGGGATGAAGTCTACCTTGGACTCGTCGGGCAGAAGCACGGGCAGTTCATTCTCGAATACAGGGACAACCCCGCACTTGGGGCAGTGTATCATCGGAATGGGCGCGCCCCAGTAGCGCTGGCGCGAGATGAGCCAATCCCTCAACCTGAAGGAGACCGTCGGCTTGCCGATGCCCTTCTTGCTTGCATACTCCGCGACCTTCTTTATGCCTTCAGGGGAGGGTGCGCCGTCGAATGGTCCTGAAGATGTCATCACACCTGCATCTACATAAGCCTCGGTCATCTTCGCCGCATCGAGCCTGCTGTCAGGCGGCTCTATAACCACTTTTATCGGTATGCCGTACTTCTTGGCAAACTCGAAATCTCTCTGGTCGTGAGCGGGCACCGCCATCACTATTCCGGTCCCATACGAAGCGACCACGTAGTCGGCAACCCATAGCTGTACGTCGTCACTCGAAAAGGGATTGCGTACCCTTAAACCTGTGTCAACACCGTCCTTCTCCCTGTCTTCCGAAAGACGCTCTATCTCCGACTTCGCGAGCGCCTTGTCCCTGTACGCCTTCACCTGCTCCTTATTAGGCATCTGCTCCAATAACTCCGAAACAAGCCTGTGTTCGGGCGCTATGGCCATGAAGGTAACCCCGTACACGGTGTCCGGTCTAGTCGTGAAAACGGGGAGCTTCACCTCGGGTCGCTCCTTCAGCTCGAACACCAACTCTGCGCCCTCACTTCGGCCTATCCAGTTGCGCTGCATGATGCGTATCGGCTCCGGCCACTGTGAGAGCTTCTCAATGTTGTCCAGAAGCCTCTGCGCGTATTCAGTAATCCTGAAATACCACTGCTCAAGCTCCTTCTTCTCGACCTCGGAGTCGCAGCGCCAGCACTTGCCTGCAACAACCTGCTCGTTGGCAAGGACGGTCTTGCATTTGGGGCACCAGTTGACGAACGACGTCGCGCGGTATGCAAGACCCTTCTCGTAGAGTTTTATGAATATCCACTGCGTCCAGCGGTAGTAATCAGGGCTGCTTGTTCTGACTTCTCTTGACCAATCGTAGCTCAGACCCAGATCCTTTAAGGTTTCGGTGCCGGTCGCGAGATTCTTCTCAGTCCATTTCGACGGCGATTCCCCCCTTTTTATGGCTGCCTCTTCTGCAGGAAGCCCGAATGCGTCGTAACCGAAAGGATGAAGAAGTTCGTAGCCCTGCATCCGCTTATACCGCCACACGAAGTCGCCGATTATGTAATTGCGGAAATGCCCGATGTGGATGTCGCCGGTCAGATAAGGAAACATCTCAAGCATGTAGTATTTTTTCTGCGGTTCCTGTGGTGTGTCGTAAAGCTTGCAGTCGTTCCACTTTTTGAGCCACTTGGCTTCGATATCCTTAAACGAATATTTCATGAGTCTCCTCAACGCTTGTTGGCGCAAGATTACCTATGACTATCTGCTCAAGCATCGCCTCCGCGTCCCTGCCGGTCGTCCTTATTGCAAGATCAACGTCCGCTAATCGGTGTAAAAACTTCTCCAGCCGCTCTTTCGGCCATTTTATTGCGCGCTCCGGGTACTCCTTGTTTAGCAGCCAAGCCCTTGAGCCGAGCCGGAGTTCCTTTGCCAACGCATCTTTCGATACGCCCTTATCCTTGAGAAGCTGATACTTGAGCAGCGTGAAAGCCTCTCTCGAAAGCGCGTACACCAGCTCGACAACCCCGTCTGACGCCCCAAAACGAAGCACCCTTGCGAACTCCCTTATGGCCTTTTCCCTCAGTGATGGAGGAATCCTTCCTTGTCCTATGGCGAATACCGCCCTCACGCAGTCGTACACCCCTTTCTCGAAGGAATCGGAGAGCAGGTCCTCCACATCCTTGAAGTTAACGCTCGTTTTATCGCCTCTGTAGAGGTCAATCTTTGCTAGCATCTGAGAGAGGGCAATTAGGTTGGACGCCGAGACGTCGATCATGAAATCGAGCGTTTTCGGGTCGATGCTGAAGCCGAGTTTGGATGATTCGGACCTGAGCCACGAGGCGACCTCCGCTTGATTAAGGGATTGGAGTTCGCAGACGATTATCTTCGCTTCCTTTGCCCATTTCAGCAGTGCGTCGAGCTGCTTGCCTTCCTTTTCCGCAATTAAGATAACCGCTCTCTCCTTGGCATCTCGGCCTGCCATCCGCTTGAAGAACTCCAGCTGCTCCTTTTTGAGTCTGGTTGCCGAGCGTACGACCGAAACCTTTATTCCCATATCGAACGCGAGCGTGGATGCCGAGGCGGCAAGCGCGCTTGAGTCCATGGACTGGGCATCCAGGATCTCGAAACCCCAGCCCGATGCATCCTTGAATTTATTCCTTAGAACCGCAACAAGCTCTTCTAAAAAGAACTCCTCGGAGCCGTACACAAGGGTTACGGATGCAAGTTCCTTTTTTTCTATGCGGTTATATAGTTCTTCTCGCGTTATCTGCATTCTTAATAATAATGATGCTCAAGCTTAAGTCAAGAATAGTATGTTGTTAAAAGAAAGGTTATTGCTAGGATAATAAAGAAATCGAAATTAGACTTGTTTTCGTGTTTCCTTTTTATATTGCTCAAGAGTTTGAGAAAAGGCATTAAAAGAAATACCGACGTCATTGAGAATTTTCTTTATTCTTTTTAGATCCACATGATTTTCTCGCTTGACTCGCTTCAAAGCTTCATCTCTTGTCATTAAACCTGCCCTCATCAAATTACTGTAGAAATCGTCTTTTTCGGTGACACCTAGTAATTCAAGATAGATATAATTTTTGAGATCGTCCACTTCACAGTCAAAACGCCACGTTGTAACCGAATCTGGAGGATGTCTCCATCCTAATTCATTACGTATCCTGCTTAGAACAATAGTTTCGTTCCAAGGAAGATAATCGAATAGCGTTATTTTCGAAAGACCCATGCCTGAAAGTTTAACAAAAGGAGCCTCAGGACCAGAGTAAAGGTATCCTAACATAGTTGGTGGGATTACCTCAGGTGCCATGTAACGTACATTTCCCGCAACCTCACGGGCTAGTCCGAAGATATATGCTGTGTAATAATAAGCGGCTGATGATTTTGCACTGATTCCTAAAAGTACTCTTTTGAATTTGTTGAGTTCGTAAGGATTAGAGCCCGAAAAGGCCATTCTTATCCCGTTGTCTTTTGCTATCTTGAGAACGGGTTTCCACATAACCTTGCATGCGACACACATCATTGGGACCATAGCAAGAGAAGGTTTTTTGAGCCAGGAGACAAGATTATGACGCATTGAGCGGCGGTGCCAATCCGAAGGTAAATCGAATTGGATGAGATCGACACCGAGTTGTTTTTTTACACGTTGAATGTTTTCAGTCGCAACGGGGTGTGTAAATGGGTTTTTGTAATTGAAGGCCAACACTTTAAGCTTATAGTCACGTACTGCTTTAAGTAATGTGTAAGTACTGTCTCTTCCTCCCGATAATGTAACGACGGCATCATAACGTCCTTTCCCGCGGTTTCGGTCGATAATATCCAAAAGAGCATCTTCACCCTTGAATTTAACAGGAGTGAAATCTCTGCAGTGGTTGCAAGTACCTTCTTCGTCAAACGTAATACCTGGAGTTGAGGAAGTTAACACGCAGCTTCTACAAATCATCCTGTAATATTATTCTCTTTTTATTATATGTCAAGCTTCTTTCGAACATGTGTGCTAAGTTTTCCTTTACAATCTTCAATGGATTGACAACTTTATGTTGATGGTTATCATGTTAAAATGAAAAAAGAAACTATTTTATTTTTGCATGCTCTTATGTTCTCAACATGCCTTCTAGCTCAAGGTAAAGTTCTATACTTCGATTGGTATGCCATTCCCGCATATACAAACTTCTCATCGACAAAGATGCTCACGCCATGTAAAGGCGAAATTGGTTTCGGAACAAGCAATTTCTGTTTATGGGGAGGCCAAGGCTCGGCAAGTAATGATACTATAGCTGGTTATGACACAAGGACTCTGGATTTAGTTTTTCGACTCGGCTTGCTTCCGCATTTTGATATGGGAGTAAAATACTCTTCACCATTGGCTGTTGTCCTTGATGCTCGCGGTGGGTTTGAAAGAGGAAAATTTGAATTTAACGGTTCTATGGGAGTTGGTTATTTGCATAGCACTAAATTCACACAGCCAGGGAACTATACTTTTTATCTTGTTGATGGCTATCCTGCTTTAGCTCTGGGATGTAATCTTACCCCGTGGTTCAGAGTTGTTCTCTCTGCGAAAGGTATTGTTTCTTATTATATCCGTCAGATTCAGACATCGTCAACTGATCCTCAGAATTTCTTTACTTTGCATGGAGGTTGCGGTTTAACTCTAGATATCGGTACTGAAGAATGGCGAATACGTCCCGAAATAATAAAATATAAAGGTATTACTTATTCAAATTTGACCAGCGAACCGGGAATTTTCGATGTAGCTACGTTTGGGATTAGTGTTGTGTACAGACCAAAAGGAAACTAAGAATAATAAGACAATTGCGCTAATGTTAAGTTAATTTTAATTTGAAGTCAACATAAAGCTTGAGTAAGCTTGACAACCCAACTTCACTCAATATTATCACCTATGGGCGACTGGCGCAACCAGCTTTACTTCGGCGACAACCTCGACGTTTTGCGAAACAAGATTGGCGACGAATCGGTAGACCTCATCTACCTCGACCCGCCGTTCAACTCCAAGGCCGACTACAACGTGCTGTTCAAGGAGGTTGACGGCACGCCGTCCGCGGCGCAGATACACGCGTTTACCGATTTCTGGCACTGGGACGAGGTTGCCGCGCGCACGTTTCACGAGCTTGTGACCGGCGGGAATGCGTAAAGTATGGGGTTCAGGAACCCAATTACTACTCTTCATTGATATTTTATCTGGGCAGATCGTATGAGGGATCACCTAGATCAAATTCTCGAAATCTCAACGCCAATATTTGGAGAACCCTTTGAAGGTTTTCTCGCATTTATATACCTTGCTTATTGGCACGCAGGGCTGTATGTAGTAATAGAAGGGTGGCAAGAGTTGGAACTGGTTGATGAAAAGATAGATACGCTGCTATCTTCTGAAAATGTTGACCTGCTGAGACGCTATAGAAACGGTGTATTCCATTTTCAAAAAGATTACTTCGATACACGCTTCTTCGAACTGTATGAAGCAAGGGAAAAGGCTGTGAATTGGATACGTCAGCTGAACGATGAATTCCACAGGTTTTTCTTGGAATGGGCCAGAAAAGAAGCTAATATTCCTTCTGAGAAACCTTGGGAAGAAGTAGCATTGGAGCGAATGAAACGTAGGGGCCGACCTTTAGGTCGGCCCGATAGCGATTAATGGCTCAAGAACTCCCTAAACGAAAA
>JAAYVC010000046.1 GCA_012517375.1 bacterium
AGAGCCGCATTCGTAGAAATTTCCAACTGTCCATCGACAACCAGGTAAAACTCTTCAGCTTTTTCTCCCTCTGTCCCGAGGATAGTACCGGCCTTAATATTCCTTTCCTTTCCGATTTCAGCTATAGCCGTGCATTCAGCACCGTTAAGCTGGTTGAATGCTTCGCTTTTTTTAAGGACTTCACAAATAGACATTGTCTCCTCCAAAATATATTATTTTTGAGAATTAACTCAATTTATACAAAATATTCCCCCTCCTTTAGCTTTAGATTAACATATCGCTGTTAGTTGTTTCTAATTAGAAGAATAAAAATCCACTAAAGTGAATTTTCTAGACAGTACGCCGCCCTTAAATTCATCAATCAATACAGGACCTATCCCGTTTGCGAACCATATTTCATAATGAATACTCTCTCCGTTGGATTGTCCCCTGATAAATAAACAATCATCGAATTCGAAGTAGTCGGTCTTCAACTTCGTTTTTGAGAAAGAATTCGTTTCATTGCGTTGGGTAGGGATAATCAAATTCGCTCCGCGCCAGTACAGTGCAGAATCAACTATAGCTGATACACTATCGATAAAAGGTTCGGTAGAATTGTCTATACTAGACGAAGCGATACTAATCTCATCCGAGACCCAATAGTAGCAGCCGTCACTTAATTGCCTCAGTTCCCAGGTCTTATAGTACTTCTCTGGCTCCCCTTTTGTATCAACCTTAAAAGTCCATTTATTCCCGTCATGCGTAGGGAAATATGTATTTGCATTTCCACCGACCTGAACCACTGAACATCCGAGGAGGAAAGCAAACAAGGCAGATGTAGCTAACAGCTTTTTGACTAACATCATATCCTCCTTTGGTATTATGATAGGTAAAAAACAGGCATTGTCAAGTCATCACAATGATTCGAACCCACGGTTCATTAAACCGATTTAGAAACGTAAAAGGGCAGCCAAAAACCTTGACTGAACTGTCGAAATGTGTAAACTTCAAATATGCTGAAGTTAGTCATGATCATCGTTTCCTTCGTGAATCTCAAATTATCAGCTGACACTTTAAAGCAAGGCGACATGCTTTTAATTGGGATGATGACAGATGAACAAGTTATAACATCTGTGGAATATATGGGGCAGCCTGTTCCACTAGTGAATATTAATTCATGTTTGACTGCTATTATCGGGACATCGTACAATACCCCTCCAGGACACAAATCACTAGTAATCCGTTTTTCAGACGGGTGGAATGAAAAAAAAGTTATTGATACGTCGATATTGGTTGTAAAAAGAGAGTTCAGAAAATCATATATAACATTTCCGGAATCCAAACAATCAGCTATCGATACATCGAACGAACGGCGAAAGGAAGAAGAATTCAAGATTGTAAGCGAAGCCATAAGTTTGCCATCCGTAGGCTTCTATGGAATCGCTCCAATCGAGATGCCCTGTAAAAAAACCATATCTGGAACTTACGGCGATGAACGCTGGTCTAACGGCAAAAAGCTGTGGAACCACGCAGGGGTTGATTTTGCCGTGGTTGAAGGAACTCCTATTATTGCTCCTTGTTCCGGTGCGATCATAATGGCAAGAGATACTTTCATTCGGCAAGGTACTTTCGTCATTCTTGATCATGGAGCAGGGCTCAAAAGCGTATATATGCACATGTCGAAGAGGGTTGTAGATGAAGGGATGGTTGCGAAAGCGGGAGATACACTTGGTTTTGTCGGAGCAACCGGACTTGCGACCGGACCTCATCTGCATATGAGTTTATATGTCCGCGGGGCGCCGGTCGACCCATTATTCTGGCTTGAAAGAAAGGAGATTTTTTGAAGATGTCCAAAAGGAAGTTGTCTTTTTTGGCCGCAGGGCTTATAGTGGCTGTTCTTGGAATCGCAGGTATTGTTCTTGCATCAACCGGGGTTGTAGGTAAGATAATCCGTACTCCAGAAGGCAGGGTTGATACCCTGAAACCACCGCCACCTCCAAAAAGAATTACCATTGCGGCTGTGGGAGATATCATGATGGGTACGGATTATCCGGCTCCACGTCTTCCTTCACAGAACGGCGCCTTGCTGTTTAAGGATGCGGCTCCAATACTCAGGGCGGTCGATATTGCATTCGGAAATCTCGAAGGCCCGATTACTTGCTCGCAAGGTTGCACAAAAGTAATGGGTTCGGGAAAGACATTCGCCTTTCGGTGTCCACCCTCGCTTGCCTGGAACCTGCAAGACGCAGGATTTGATGTCATGGGACTGGCTAACAATCACTCAATGGATTTTGGAGGCCAGGGGTACTGGGAGACAAAAAAGATTCTCGACAGCCTTGGAATTAAGCATTCAGGCAAGGAAGGCGATGTTGCTGGTTTTGTAGTAGATGACACTAAGATTGGCGTTATCGCTTTTGCTGTAGGCGGTCCTCCGCGTTCTATACTGAATATTGACCAGTGTAGAGAAGAAGTCTCAAAACTCTCAAGCGAATACGATATACTCGTTGTTAGTTTTCATGGAGGTACTGAAGGAACCAATGCTCTTCACACAAAGAACGAGCAAGAGAATCTATACGGAGAACCCAGAGGCAACGTTATACAATTTGCTCATGCGATGATAGATGCAGGTGCAGACGTCATTATAGGCCACGGTCCACATGTGCCGCGTGGAATGGAGATATATAAAGATAGAATTATTGCATACAGCCTTGGGAATTTCTGCACTTACGCCTGCATGCAGCTTGTTGCCGAGCTTGGATATGCTCCCCTTTTAGTAGTTGAAGTCGATTCAATTGGCCGTTTTCAGCAGGGCGAGGTACATTCATTTCTGCAGATACCGCCAGGAGGACCTTCTAAGGATACTACCGAGAAAGCATTCAAACTCATGCGGGACATGTCCCTTAGCGATTTTCCAGCTACAGCGCCTAGTTTTGCGAAAAGCCTTAAATTCTATTCCGCGCCTTCCGATTCAACTCTGACAAAAGAACAACTGCAAACTATCCTGGATTCACTTAACAAAATCGAGATTGTAAAACCCGATACAATTAAGCCTGCATCCGCCGCGCCTTTATCAATCATATCCGATACCGAGATTTCAAAAGATTCAAACATCAAGACGGTTCCTGTTGAGATGAATAAAGAACCTGCCGCTGAAACGGATTCCCTTAAGAATGAAGCGATATCGGATACTAATTAGTTTTGGCTGTTTCTTCATCTAGTTTGACTGTCGTAGGAGGCGGCCTTGCGGGTTCGTCGGCGGCAATGGAGGCTGCAAAGCGGGGCGTCAAGGTTAAGTTATACGAGATGAGACCCAATTGCATGACGCCAGCACATTCGACAGGCAGTCTCGCGGAACTTGTTTGCTCGAACTCGCTTGGCTCAACAGACCCGCTGCGGGCTCAGGGGCTCTTAAAAGAAGAAATCAGGATGCTCGATTGCGAGCTTCTAAAGATTGCCGAAGCAAACGCTGTTCCTGCAGGCACCGCTCTTACCGTAGACAGAGAAAAGTTCTCAAAACAAGTCACAAATCTTCTTGAAAAGCATCTTGGTGTTGAAATAATCCGTGAAGAAGTCACCAAGGTTCCAGATGGCCTAAGCATAATGGCGAGCGGTCCTTTGACATCGGAAAAACTCTCGGCGTCGATATCAGAGTTTTGCGGCCTGCAATTCCTCTATTTTTTCGACGCAATTGCCCCAATGGTGGACAAGGATTCCCTCAACTTGGAGAAACTGCATAAGTCATCGAGGTACGACGCAGGAGATGCCGGTTTCTTGAACGCATTCCTGGATAAGACACAGTATCTTCAACTGCAGAGCGCTCTTGCTTCCGCAGAAGAGCATCCCAGGCATGATTTCGAGAAGCTTTGTTTTTTTGAAGGGTGTCTTCCAGTTGAAGAGGTAGCGCGAAGGGGACAGGACTCTCTTGCATATGGAACCCTGAGGCCGACAGGTTTCAGGGACTGCGAAGGGAAAAGGCCTTACGCTGTCGTGCAATTGAGACCTGAGAACATTCAAGGAACTATGTACAATCTGGTAGGATTCCAAACCAACCTCAGAAACTCTGAACAGGAGAGGGTCTTCAGGATGATTCCGGGCCTTGAAAATGCGGAATTCATAAGGTACGGGAGGATGCACCGCAACACCTATATAGAGGCTCCTCAGTTAATCAAGCCGACACTTCAATTCCGCAATCGTACCGACTTATTGGTTTGCGGTCAACTATCAGGCGCAGAAGGGTATCTTTCGGCTATTGCTACAGGTCTTGTGGCTGGGATAAATGCCTCACACATTTTAAAACACAGAGAGCCTTTAAGGATCCCTCGTGAGACCATGCTTGGAAGTCTTCTTTCTTACATCTCAGGGGATGACCAATTGGAATCCTGCGATAACCGTTTTACGCCTACAAAACCCATTTTTGGAATCCTTCCAACCCTATCGACTGAACCTAAAGGGAAAAAATCTAAGCGCGAAGCTTATGTTCAACGCAGCCTGACTACCCTCAAAGATTTTTTGTCGTCAATTTAGCATTATTACGCAATTTAAACGATTGAACTCTTCGTTTTCTTTCTTAGTCCTCCTGTATTTTTGAATCGACTATCATCTCCTCGACTCGCAGTCTTGCAGCCGGTATCTTTGAAGTTTCCATGAATTCCTTTTCTATCTCCTGGGAGAAAGCCTCAATCTCTCTGGCTAATTCCCTTGTACCTATTGTGTTTGACTGGCCGCGAAGGTTCTTAAGAAGCGATTCATAGGGTTTATCGGACGTATAACGTTCAAGTGTATATCTGGCAACGAATGTCTGGCACTCCAAACACCTTACGTACACCTTTACATGCTGACCAGCCTCTACTCTGACTAAATTCTCCATTTTTTTAGACTGGCACTTCGGGCAAGTCTCAAGCTTGACTGAAACCGACATTTTTCCTCCTTCACGAAAGGAGATAAGGGAGGGACCCTTATTTAGGTATTATATTAAGTATTGGCCATACCAATATTCCAAAAACGAAAATCAGTACCGCGGCAACACCTGCTACAATCGCTCCGATTCGAGCCATGTCCTTTACTTTAAGCATTCCGGAACTGAATGCAATAGCGTTTGGCGGCGTAGATACAGGCAAGAGCATTGAAGCAGATGCAGCGATTGCTACGCTAACGACCAGAGAGCTTGAAGATGCAGAGAAACCGAATGTTAAAGGTATGATGAGAGCCGCTACGGAAGTGTTGGATATAAAATTAGTGAGAATTATGGCGATGAGAATAAACCCGCCCAGCACGGCTAAAGGAGAAAGATTGTGCATTCCGAGTGAATTGACGAACCATTTATCGAGTCCGGAAAGGGAAACGGCTTTGCCGAGCGATAATCCGCCACCCATTAAAATCAGAACGTCCCAGCCCAGGGTTTCAAAATCCTTTCTTCTCAGAATTCCCAGAGAGAAGAAAACGATAGCGGGAAGAAGCGATATAATTGCATCAGGAATCTTATGGAGCGGCTCGCTGAACCATCCTATTACGGTTGCAAACATCGTTCCCACAACCACCCAATCTCTCCATCCCATGCGTCTCTCCGTTTCAAGCTTGAAGGACACCTCCTTTGTCTTTGGAGGGAATATAAGCGTAATAAAAAACCACGTAAGCACCAGAAGAAGAAGCATAACAGGGACCGCTATTCCCATCCACTGAAGAAAACTCAAAGTAATACCATGATTTCTTAAGGCCGCAATCGCTATTGCGTTCGGCGGGGTTCCGATAGGAGTGCCAATTCCGCCTATGTTAGCGCCGAAAGGGATTCCGATAAGAATAGCTATCCTTAGAGGATCATCAGTATCGAGAGTTCTGACAAGCGGAAGAGCGACCGCAATCATTATCGCCGTGGCGGCGGTATTAGACATCCACATTGATACGAGCGCGGTAACCCCCATGAATCCCGCGACGATCGCCTTCGGCTTTTTCCCGACCCTTTTCAAAATAGCGGATGCAATCAGTGAATCGAGACCAAAGCGTTCGAGTCCTGCGGCCAGAATGAAGCCGCCGAGGAACAGAAGAATCGTAGGCGAAAAGAAGGGCGAGAGGAAAACGGCATAGCCTTCCTTTACAGCCGGAAGCTTCGGAGTAAGAAGCACGGCAAGTAATCCTGCTATGACGAATGCAGTAACATAAAGGGGGATGGCTTCAGATACCCAGAGCACGAGAGCGAGGGCGAAAACAGCCAGCGTGATTCTTGCTGGTTGTTCCATGCCGGGTATTGGTATGAGCATTATCAATGCGAATAATACGCACGCAAGTGCGGCAAAAAGAATCCTCAAACTTTTCTTCACTTGCTATCCCTTGCTTACGATTCTGAAGATGTCGTTGAACAAAGAGAGACCTAGCAACGCTATCACGAGTATTACTCCTATATTGGTTGTTATGGTCCAGACCCTCTTCCCGAATCTCCTTCCTATTATTTTTTCAATTAAAAAAATCAGTATCCGACCGCCGTCCATTAAAGGAATCGGTACAAGGTTGATTACTGCCAGACTTATTGAAAGAAGCGCTATCAAACCAAGCAGGCTTTCGAAACCCATCCTTCTTGTTTGGGCGGAAAGCTGCGCTATAAGTATCGGTCCGCCGAGATTCCTTACCGACTCCTTGCCTATTATCAGTTTTACAATAGTTGTAGTGATTTGAGCTGTAACCTGGGCTGTCCTGGCTAAAGGCAGCCAGAGAGCCTCACCAAAACTCAATGGCCGCGTTGGCACGTATACAAGTACCCCGATACCTCTTGAACCGGTTATCTTTGAATGCTCAGGTTTAAGCTTGCGGACTACCGTATCCGTGCCGTGGAGCCATGTAAACTCAAGGGGTTTAGCAGTATCTGCTGTTTTTACGGAACTGACCATCTCTGACCAGGAATAAATCGGCTTAGCGTCAATGGTTAATATTCTGTCGCCAGACTTCATTCCGGCTTTTTCTGCAGGCGTTGATGATAATACATGACCAACAACTGGTGCAAGCCTAGGTTCAACTATGAATGAATCGGAAGGCGGTATCGAGAAGGTTTCTTCAACCCCGCTTCGAAAAATTTTCACAGTAACGGTATCTTTGGCATTTAATCTTCGGGCGAAATCAAGATAGTCTTTTATTTGCTTTCCGTTAACAGAAACAACACTGTCTCCAGGCTCGAGACCCGATTTCGCCAAGGGTGAATTCTCCGGAAAATCAATTACGGGTTTAGGAGACTCTATTCCCCAGCCAAGTCCGATGATAAAATATAAAATGATGGACAGAGCAAAGTTAGCAAGGATGCCCGCTCCCATTGTAATAGCCTTGCGGCCGAACGGGAACGAAAAAAATCCTTCAGGATCGTCAAAATCCTCGCCTTTGAGTTTTACGTATCCGCCCAGCGGAACAACTGATAGCTGATACTGGGTCTCACCCTTTTTCCATTTGATTATCGCCGGGCCAAAGCCGATTGAAAACTTTTCGACAGGTATTTTAGCAAGTTTTGCGGCGATGAGATGTCCGAACTCGTGGAAACCTATAAGGACCACGAATACGAGTACAACGACTAATATGTCAAGAGAAAGCTGCATCAGACTCCTTTTATCACAAATTCTCTCGCGAATCGCTGGGCATCGCGAATCTGCTCCAGAGAGGGATCCTGTACATGATTATGATTTTTCAAAGCGTCATTGATGATACGGGGGATTTGTTCGAAATCAAGTTTTCTTGAAAGAAACTGTTCGACCGCTTCATGGTCTGCAGCTTCAAGCACACAAGGAGATGTCCCGCCCTTAATCAATGCCTCATATGCTATAGAAAGCGCCGGAAAACGTTCAAAGTCAGGCTTCGAAAACTCAAGAACCCCTATACTTGCAAGATCGAGTCCTTCAATCAATCTGGGACCTCTTTCAGGATAAAGCAAAGCGTATTCGATAGGGAGTCTCATATCGGGCATTGATAATTGAGCGAGAAGGGAGCCGTCAATGAACTCCACCATGGAATGAACAATTGATTGAGGGTGAATTACTACTTCAATCTTCTCCGGCAAGAGATCAAAAAGCCAGCTGGCTTCGATGACCTCAAAACCTTTGTTCATTAGCGTAGCGGAATCAACTGTTATACGTTTACCCATATTCCAGGTTGGGTGATTCAGAACATCTTCGGGGGTTGCCCTTTTGTAGTCCTTGTCTCTGAACGGCCCCCCGGATGCCGTGAGTATAATCCGTTTTATAGCCCTCGAATCCTGACCATCAAGACACTGGTGAAGGGCGCTGTGTTCCGAGTCTATGGGTAATAGCTCTCCTTTGCCTTCAAGAAGCGCTTTTTTTACATGTTCGCCATAGCTCACAAGGATTTCCTTTGAAGCAAGAGCCACTCTCTTTCCCAGCCTTAAGGCCTCAAGCACGGCATCAACTGCGGCCGTGCCTGTCATTGCAACAACAAGTATGTCCAAATCCGGCCTTGTTGCAAGCGAAACAAGCTCTTCAGCACCGCAACCCAATCTTGTCGATTTCGAAGCTTTTAATGATGAGCATTGTTCTTCGTCAAACACTACAGCCTCCGCAGGCGAGCACATTTCTATCTGTTCAGAGAGAATCTGTACATTTCTGTTTGCCGCAAGACCAGAAATCTTGAATTTTCCGGTTAGTTTCTGGATAACGTCAAGAGTCAATCTGCCTATTGTTCCTGTTGAGCCGAGAATTGATATGTTTTTCACTTCTCAGGGACAGGTGCCTGCCGCTATAAGTTCTTCGGCAAGCTCAAGATCGTGGCGGAAAGTTATTTTAAGATTCTCCTCTCGTCCTTGAATGATATGAATTTTTTCTCCTAGGAGTTCAACGTAACTTGCTTCGTCAGTTCCATTGAAGCCTATCTCGTCGGCTTTCTTAAGTGCATCCCTAAGCATCGGCAGAGAGAAAAACTGGGGGGTTTGCGCACGATAGATGGCTTGTCTTGGCAGAGTCTCGCTGACGATATTATTGTGCACTTTCTTTAGCGTATCTGTGGAGGGTATAGCGTAGATTGCGGGTCCTTTCTTTTCAACTATATCAAACCCTTTCGATAAATCTTCAACCCGCACAAACGGTCTTGCGCCGTCATGAACCGCTATATAACCTTCATTATTCATCACCTTAAGGCCTGCTTTAAGAGAATCAATCCTTTTTTCGCCGCCGGGAACAACGGCTTCAACTTTCTCAATGCCTCTTTCCTTAATCTCGCTTTCAAAAAATTCAACGCTTTCCTCATCGGTAACCATGACAATATAATCTACTGAAGGTGATTGTTCAAATGCAAGGATGCTCCAGAGTGCAAGGGGATGACCGCCAAGGAGAACTCTTTGCTTCTTGAATCCGAAACGCTCACCACGACCGGCAGCAAGTATCAATCCGTATTTCATTCAGTACCCCTGGCGCTTGCTCCGCCTGAAACAGGTTTTACCGATTCAGGCATCTTAAATACAGTAACGAAATCAATCAATTCACACCTTGTACATTCAAGGCACCGAATGCATGCGGTGCTTTGAGGGTTCTGATACGGTCTTATTTCCATAGGGCACACCCGATAGCACATATCGCATTTGTTGCAGTTGGCTTTATCAACCCTGAGCCTGAAGAGGCTTAAAGGATTACCTAGCGAGAATATTGCTCCTAAAGCGCATATCCGACAAAATGGCCTTTTTGAGAAAATTGAAAGAACAAGAGTAATTGCCAGTATTCCTAGCTTTGTTATAAAAAGCCATCCTAGAAGTCTGGGCAACTGATCATCGAGAAGAATCTGCGGGATGCCTGCTCCAAAAGCCCCGGCAGGGCACAGCTTGCAGAACCAGGTTTCTCCTGTCAAGAAAACGACTATTCCTGCTACTCCGACAAGAAAGATATACTTCAGATAATGGGTCCAATAAGGGAGTTTGAGTTTGAATGTAGGAATCTTATACAGGAGATCCTGAAGCCATCCGAAAGGACAAAGCCATCCGCAAGGCATTCTTCCAACAACTGCCGATATGGCAAGCATGGAACCTGCTGCAAAAAAAGGAATCTGCTTAAGGGCTATGAAATGCTGAATTGAACCCATAGGACAGGCTCCGCCTGCGGTAGGGCATGAATAGCAGTTGAGACCTGGAACACAGACACTTTTCGTTGTCATATCAACGAGATTGTTGCTTGCTCCAACGATATTGGCCATTGCCTTACTCTGCGTTAAACCGAACTTGTCGAATATCCTTCCAATGAAGCCAGGAAAGTTGTAGTTTATAACTAGCCACGAAACAATCTGGACTATCGTTCTTCTCATCTAACTAATCCTTATGTTAACCTATTCCGATGCATGAGAGACAAAGCACAACAGCGTTGCGGATTATTTCCTCAAGGTCTCCTGAAACGACACCTATAAAACAAGCAGCAATCAAAATTAAGAAGACCGGTATCCAAAGCCAGCGTAACATCTTTTGCATCTCCAAGCTTACGGATAAGCAGGGTTTTTGTCAAGGATTTTTTACGGTCTTCGATTATGCCTCAGCGAAGTGACTTCTGAAGCATATTCTTAAAAAAAACAGGCACGGTCTTCTCGACTTTTATGCCATCAAGATTGTTAAAAAGCGCATATTGTCTGAGTAGTATCGATAATGGTGAAAGGATTGCGTCATAATCCTTGAATCCGGGTTCGAAGAGCAGTTTTTTCACCAGTAAAAGATTGCTCGCTCTCTTGGCCTTAGGGTCAAGCTTTGCAACGAATTCGTTACCCCAGAGGACAGGGAGCATGAAATAACCGTACTTTCTTTTCTTTGAGGGAACGTAACATTCAAGCTGGTAATCAAAGTCAAAGATTCTTTTAAGTCTATCTCTTTGTATAACAAGGTTGTCGAATGGAGAAAGTAACTCCAGTCTCATATTTGTTTTTTTTCTTGCCCCAGTTTTCTCCAAGGTTCCGGGTAATAGATAGTATTCCATATTGTCGGTATTTTCCATCTTAACAGATAAAACCTCTTCCGTTTCAACCATATCTCGCAAAACCGCTTCAATAGTATTTTTTTCTGCAAGGTGGATATGATCCCTTATCTCCTTCGCTCGCGCCAGTCCGTGAGCGTTTAGCGCTCTGTGAATAAGAAATCTTCCTACATCCCCCATATCTGGAGTTGAAGTATCGACCCACGAGGGTAAAACACGTTCAGTGAGATCGTAAATCCTTTGAAAGTTTTTTCTTTCCTTAACCATCAAATCCCC
>JAAYVC010000047.1 GCA_012517375.1 bacterium
GTTCGGATGGGAAGTTGAATGAGATATTGATAGATAAAGCGCAAGTAACCACCACGATAGGTAGATGAGATGCTCTTGTAGAACTGGGTAATGAGGCTTGAATTGAGGATACCTAAAAGGTATTTATCATCAGTGGGTATGATATAGGTTGTATTTACTGAATAGTATTTCCCTTCACAATCAAAAGTAAAATTCCCTCGTGGTGAGATGTCAGGGAGAATAATCTTCGGCTTATCGAATTCTTCGAAGTAATCAATGGAATCCTGGATTTCAAACCATTGGTATGAACCCGGTTTTCGACCTTTCCACTTCCCGTCCTTCTTTTCGTTCCATTCTTTAGGCTTCGGCTTGAGTTGGGTTTTGAAGGTTTCTAGATATCTCTCAATGGCTGGGTATTGTTTGATATTGATTCCTCTTCTAGTGAAAATCAAGTATCGCTCGGTTGATAATGTTCCATATCTTTTAATATCTGAACCCGCTAAGAATGGTTTGATTAACACTTTGTTCTTAGGGTCTTCTTTGATTAATCGCTTGCGAGTTTCGGCATCAATGACAAATGCCTCGTTGAGGCCAGTCAGAACGCCTCTGTATATTTTACCATTGACATATTCGCCAAGTGGTACTCCTGTGGTTTTGAGTTTTGAAAGCACCATCTCATCTTTTGAATCGGATAGTGACCAGCCTTCATCACTCAAATTAGATTGATTAACCTTGTATTTTAACTTCTTTACATAACTGGACAAATCATGAAAATCAAGTCTTTCAATTTTGGCTGCATCAAATTCTTTGTTTGGTTTTGCCTTTGTGACTTTTAATATGCACGGATATGTTGTCGCGCCTTCAAAGACTGGAAGATCGCCAAAATCGAGCAACTCCTCAATCCGCAATTTCTTCAACCAGCGCCTGAGAGGCTTTCCATAGTTAGCACGTAGCCATTTGTTAGCAACAATAAAACTGAACACCCCTTCCCCCCTAAGTATGCTTATTCCCTTCTCGATGAAATAAGCATAAAGATCAGCAGTCCCTGCATACACTTGGTATTTCTTTGCAAAGTACTCCTTTTGTTCTCCAAGCCCTTCCTGCCGCACATACGGCGGATTGCCAATCACCGCGTCAAAGCCGCCCTGCGGGCTCGAGGCATCCTCGACAGAGATGCAGATGGAGTTGAGCACCGGCTCAAGCTTCTCGCGGGAGACAAGGGGTTTAACTCCGGGAGGGACAAGGGGTTTAAACCCCTTGTCTAATAAACGCCCCTTGTCTAATGAGTGCTTAAGGTGATTGTTCTGCACGTAGTTCATCATATCAGTAAGCGCCTTATCGTCCTTTACAGGTTTGCGGTTGAATTTCTGCGCCCATACGTGCTGACCCTTTTCCCAGCCCTGCGCTTCCTGATAAGCCCTGGAACTATACCCCTTAATCTTGTGAACGAGTTCGTTAAGCTCCTCTTCAGATTCGGCGGCAATAATCATGTGAACGTGATCGGAAAGAACGTTCCAGGCCACCACCGGCACGTCGTGGCGACGGCAGGCTTCAGCAATCTTGGCGGCTATCAATAACTGCTCCTCCGGCGTGAATATAAAAGGCTCTTTCAGAGAGACAAGGGGTTTAAACCCCGGAGGGACAAGGGGTTTAAACCCCTTGTCTAATAAACGCCCCTTGTCCAATAGGCGCTGCGATATGCGCGAGTTGTGGGTCACGAAAGTCACAAGCCAGAGCTGGCGGCTTTTTCCCCGCATAATCTCGCCGAAGCCGTGCTCCTTGCTGTACCAGTCGAAAGCGTTTATGCGGCGCGATTCTTTGGTATCGAACAAATTGCCTTGCTCGTTATAAAAGTCGGGACCTATAAGCGAGTTGCCGCAGCGGATATTGCGGCTCAGGTCGGGCAGCAGCTTCTTTAGCCTTGCATCTCGGGCAAAGTCCAAAAGGTACTGGTGCGCGCTGGCCTCGGTCTCGTCCTGCAGGAGCTTGAGGTAGAGCGAAAGCTGGCAGACCTCCACCGCCTGCGGGTCAATATCCACGCCGTAGATATTGTTCAATAGTATCTCGCGCTTTTTTGCGAGCGTAAGGTAAAGCTTGCCGCCGCGCTCCACGCAGTCGGCCTTCTGCGCCTTATCGGGATGGTCGTTGTAGTAGTGGCCGTGGTAGTCCAGCAACAAATCGTACACGGCCAAAAGAAACGAACCCGACCCGCAGGCAATGTCGGCAAACCGCATTTTTGCAATCTCGGCGGGGGTCTTCCCCTCTATGAGTTTTCCGACCGTGTTGGCAACAATGTAGCGGACGATGTAGGAGGGCGTGTAGTAGACGCCGCCCGCCTTGCGAACCTCGGGCTTTTCTTCAACCCTGGCGCGCTTATCGGTGGCAACGATGACCTTGCCAAGAAAGCGCTCGTATATTGAACCGAGGATATGAATGGGGATTGAGTTGAAGTCGTAAGGCGAGTTGGCGTGCGCCAGGCTGTCGCGTATCTGCGAGAACGCCTTGTCGTCAACTTGAAAATCCTTGCTGTCCAGGATGTCGTGATGTTTGTAGACGATGCCGTTGTAGATGCCGTCGAGCCTGCGGCTGGCCGCGATGAAGTCGTGCCACGCCGAACCTTTCGCGCCGAAGTTTTCAACGAGACGCGCAGGCTCAATGCCCTTGTCCTCGAGGAACCGCAGGAACACGAGCCGGTCAAGCGTGCGCTGTGCTAGCTCTGTCAGCGTCTCGCTTTCAAGTTCGGGATTATTATTCTTGAAGTTCTTTGCGAGCGACATGCGGTGTTCGTCGAGTTCGGCGAGGAACGAGGAGTCAATGCTCTGGTAGCCGCCTGAGAATAACCCGCGCTGGACTGCTTTCCCGCGAGGCTTGGGTAGTTCGGCCGCCCGCTTCTCGATGGAGCCTTGCTCGACCGCCTCGTGCGAGAAGAGCCAGTATATCTTTGCGAACTTTTCCTTGTCCGTGTATTCTGTATAGTAATACTTCTGCAATACCTGATTCGTAGCGGAGCCGATGTCGGGCTTGTAGCGGCAGTCGAGGACAAGGAACTGCTCGAAGTCGGTGAGAACGGCAAGCGGCGTGTCGGAGTTCCATGCGTAGCGGATGAGCTGGAAACAGCTCTCCGGCGTCGCGATGTCAACAGAAGGCTTCTTTGCCTCGACAAGGAACTTGACGTCGTGGTAGTTTGGCGCAAGGTAGAAGGCGTAATCGGCCCGGCGCTGCTTGCCTTCTGTCGTGACGCTGCGCTCGACCTTCACCTCCTGCTCGTAAGGGTTGGTCTGCACGTCATGATTAACGTCCCAGCCGAGCGCCATCCAGAACTTATCTATGAAATCCTTGCGCGCCTGCGCCTCGGTGTACTTTGGGGATTTGTAGTGGTTCAGATTGCTTTCAAAAGCTTCAACAAGGGAAGCGACTTTCTGAAATGCAGCGTCAAACCCGCCCATAAAAGATATTATACTAAGCTCTTACGATGTCAAGCTGTGGCGCCAATATTATCACGAACAGGCTGGGTAAAAAAAGAGCCGGCCCTTGCGGCCGGCTCTGTGAATGAAGATATCTTAGTAGACCTCGGGGTCGATAACCACTACCTTGCCGAACTCACTGACGTTGCCGTCGAGGCCGGTCGAGTCTCCAAGAATCAGTATTATGAGGCTGTCGGGTTCAAGAAACCGCTCCGCGAATGCGGAGACGCTCTCGCGGCTCAAGGGTTCAATCTTTGCAGGCATCTTGTCCCAGAAATCTACGGGAAATCCGAACGCGGCGTAGTTCATCCGGCTTGAAAGAATCTGGCGCGGGTCCTCGTAGTATGCGGGAAATGTAGCAAGCCAGCTCTCCTTGGCCTGAACGAGCTCCGCTTCCTTTATTCCTTCTTTTTTGAGGTCCCTTATTATGCCGAGTATGAGCCTGGTCGCCTTTATTGTCGATGTAGACTTCGTAAGGCATAAGGCGGCGAAAGATCCGGGTGCGGTGTATCCCGACGATATCCAGCCGTAAGGCGAATACGACAGGCCGTACTGCTCCCTTATCGTCATGTTTATCCGCGACGTTCTGCTCGTGCCGTAAACCTCTGAAAGCATAAGAGCCTCAGGGTACTGCGGGTCGCTCGCAAGTATCCCGAGATGCCCAAGCCAGATGGCGCTCTGCACTGCACCGGGCCACTGAATGAAGTAGACCCCTGGTCCGGATGAATTGGATATGAGAGGATACGGCAGAGACGGTTCTTTTTCAGGTTCCTTCCAGTCGCCGAAGCATTGTTCGAGAAGCTCTAGCATAACCTTGGGGTCAAAGTCGCCCGAAACGCCAATCATGAAAAGGGAGGGTCGGTAGTTTGCCGCATGATACTCCTGCATGGCTTTCCGTGTAATGAGTTCAAGGCTCGAAGGCGTAATCTCGCGAGACCTCGGACTCTCCTTTCCGTAAAGAAGCTTGTAGAATGCGCGGCTGGCTATCTCTTCAGGTTCCGAGTTGCGCGACATGTATGCAGTAAGGTACTGGCGCTTGTTGAGCTCTATCTGAGACTTGGGAAGCGCAGGCTCACGTATTGCGCCCGCGACAAGTGGCAGGAGAGCGGGTACGCTTGAAGCAAGCAGATGAAGGTTGTATCTTGAGCTTTCATTTCCGGCTTCGCTTCTGAATGTCGCTCCTACTTTTTGAAGGCTGTCCTCGAACGCTCTCTTGGGAACCTTTTTGCTTCCGCCTTCTACTACTAGGTCGCAAAGCAGATCGGATAATCCCGACTCTTTGGGCGCAACACGGTTCTCCCCCGTCTTGACAAGGAAATCAATATCTACTAGCGGTAGCTCGTGGTCTTCCGAGAAGAAGACCTGTATGCCGTTGGAGAGCGTGAAGCGCTCAACGTTCTGGGGCGTGAACTCCAATGTAAGAGGAAACCGCATGGTGCGTGGATCTTTTTTTGCGCCTGCAGCGCATAACGTGGCTAGGAGAATTGATGCGACAATCTTTCTAGTCATTCTCCACCTCCAGGAGTCCGACGGTTCGATGGTCGGGGTTCAGGTACTTTTCAGCGGCCCGCATCAGGTCTTCGGAAACAAGCTCCTTCATCGCCTTGGGCCGCTCGAAGTTCCGGCGCCAGCCTCCCTCATACTGGTTCCCGACGGATAGAGTAGCGGCCATGCCCATGTTCGAAGAAAATCTGTCGTAAAGGCTCACCTCCCAGCGTGCGCGGGCGGCATCGAGCTCGTCCTGAGTAACAGGATTGGTTTTGAGCCCGGCAAGCTCCTCCAGAACCGCTTTCTCCAGATCGGCAGAGGTGTAGCCCTTCATGGGCGCTCCGTAGATTGTGAACGACCCGTCAAAGCGCAGCACCATGTGATAGGCACTGATGTAGCGGGCAATCTTGCGTTCCTCGACGAGTTTCCGGCAGAGACGAGATGTTCTTCCCGAACCCAGTACGCTTGCAAGCATCGAGAGAGCGTTCTCATCCTGATCCCATTTGGGAACCGTGCGGAACTCCATGCTCATCAGGGGCTGGCTTTTGGATTTCATCTCAATGCGCCTCGTGTTTTTCTGTTCAGGCTCTCTCGTTATCACTTCGGGAGGATCAGGTTTTTTGGGGATAGCAGCGAAGTATTCATCAATTACGGGAATAATCTTTTCTGCATCAACGTCGCCTACGATGGCTACGGTTATTTTCTGGGGCGCGTAGTACGTCGAGCAGAAATTCTCTACATCCCTGCGGCTCAGATGCTCAATATCGCTCATGTGGCCGATTATGGGCTGGCCGTACGGATGAGCCTTGTAACTTATGCTGTTGCACTCCTCCCAGAAGAGTCCGGATGGGCTGTTGTCCGTGCCCATGCGGCGCTCCTCCATTACGACGTCGCGCTCCTCGTAGAACTGCCTGAATACCGGATTCATGAGCCTTTCCGACTCCATGGCGGCCCAAAGCTCGAACCGGTTGGAAGGAAGCGTTACGATGAAGGAGGTGTTGTCGTAGCTCGTACCTGCGTTGAGCCCGCTTCCGCCGTTCAACTCATATATCTTGAAGAATTCTCCCTCGACGATGTAGGAGGCCGCTTTCGCCTTCTTCGCCTCGAAGTCGTCATGGAGTTTCTCGATATAGGCGGAGTCTGCATCAGAATCCTTCAGCCTCATGTATCTTTCGTATGCGGAATCCAGTTCCACCGTGGCTCTGTATTCCGCCTTGTAATCCCTTGTTCCTACACTTTTTGTTCCTCTGAAGGCAAGATGTTCTAAAAGATGAGCCACGCCCGTTTTGTTGGTGACTTCGTTTACCGAGCCTGCCTCCACGCTCATGACGCAGGAGAAAAGGGGCGACTCATGTCGCTCGAATATCAGGAACTGCATGCCGTTTGCAAGCGTGTGTTCTACAACCCTTGCCTCAAGGTCGCTCCACGTATCGGCTGTCAGGGGAAGAAAAATGAAGATAAGAAGCAGGCTTCCTGAAATAGTTTTCATACGTTACTCCTTTTGTTTCCGCTATATTATTCCGAAATCATGGAATGTAAACCTAAAAAAGGGAATATAATCTCTTGAGATGATTCGGATAGTTGAAAGGATGTATGTTTTTCCTTCCAAAAAAGACCCCCCGAAAGGGGGGCCTTAGGACACTAAGTAGCGGGGGCTGGATTTGAACCAGCGACCTTGAGGTTATGAGCCTCACGAGCTGCCAGACTGCTCCACCCCGCAGTGTGGGTTATTGTAGCTGGAAAAGTTGAAATGTCAAGAAAAAAGTCCATTCCGCACTGAAGAAAGAGCGTCAATAATGACGTTAACCTTTTAAGAACTGCCTGCAGTTCATCTTGTCAGGCAACCCTGTCTTTATGTCCTTATTCAAATATATTTCCGAAGAGGAACAATACATCTACGTACTTTACCTGACTTACTGAACTCCAACATATGAATGGCATCATACAATGGGGGACGTGAACAGGTCAGGACGTGTATTCTATAGTTACGTAGAGCGATTCGAAGCACGTTTCCAAAATCATCCCCGTAAGATGAAGGGGTGAATGTTCTTCACCTTGACACGCCTGAGCTTTCAATTAAACTTGAGGTTATGAAAAATATCTTGTCTGGAATACTTATTATGGTATCGGGGATGATAGCATCGAGCGCATACCCTGTCTCCCCCATGCCTTTAAGCGAGGAGTTAATTGAGGAGCTAAGGGCAACCGGCGAACTTGAATCGGTTGTCAATGCCCTAAAAACCTTCAACCAGCAGAGCTTGTTGACCATGATGCCGGCACCTGCGGCCCCCGTAACGTCGGGCTCAGGGGTCGCCATACTCGTGGATTTTGTCGATAACAAAGCGGATACGCTAAACCATCCGCCTGCAAAGTACGACACCCTTCTCTTCAGCGTAGGCAAATGGCCCACAGGAAGCATGAAGGATTTTTATATCGAGAACTCGTACGGTTTGTTCAAATTCACGGGCAAGGTCGCCCCGCCGCCTGCGAAGGGAAGAAAGTGGTACAGGCTTCCCGAAAGCTATACCTACTGGTCAGAAAACTACGGCTTTTCGCACTCGGGCGAGCTTGCAATAGCCGCAGCTCAGGCTGCTGATGCCGACATCGACTTCAGCCAGTTCGATAACGACGGACCCGACGCAAAGCCCAACTCGGGCGACGACGACGGGTACGTGGACGCCCTGTATGTCGTTCACGCAGGTCCTGGCTACGAGGAGAATCACTGCGGAAAGATATGGTCGCACATGTCCGGCACCGACTTTGAGACAAACGACAACGCCAAAAACGGCGGCAAGATACGAATCGGAAGGTACTCGCACCAGCCCGAGGAGCGCTGCGACGGCGCGCTAATCAACATGGGCGTCTACGCCCACGAGTACGGACACATACTGGGGCTGCCCGATTTGTACGACTACGGCTACGACGCGGAGGGCGCCGGACGCTGGACGATAATGGCTTCCGGTTCCTGGAACGGCGGCGGCGCCACGCCCGCCCATTTCGACGCATGGAGCAAGTCCCAGCTGGGCTGGATCGAGCCGGAGTTGATCAAGGACTATAAGGTAAACGCACCCATTCCTGCGGCAGAGTACACTCCCAAGGCCTACCGGCTCTGGACGGACGGCGATACGGTGCCCAGGCAATATTTTCTGGTGGAGAACAGGCAGAAGATAGGCCGTTTTGATAAAAACCTTCCCGGCGAAGGCTTATTGATATACCACGTTGATGATTACAAATGGAGCAACGACGATCAGTACATTCCGGGTGAAGGCTCCGCAGCCCTGCACTACCATGTAGCAGTCGAACAGGCGGACGGCAGGTTCGATCTTGAGCGCAACTCCAACCAGGGCGATCCAGGCGATGCGTTCCCGGGCACGAGTCTTCGCAAGGAGTTTGCGGGCTTCCTGCCTTATCCGACCAGCCGCGACTACCACGAGGAAGAAACCAAGGTTGCAGTGCTTTCGATAAGCAACTCTGACAGCGTCATGACCGCGAACCTGGATGTCGGACGGCATCTGCCTTATTTCAAGTTGGAGTCTTTAAGCCAGCAAAGCCCTGGAGCAGCGAGGATCGAAAAAGGCGAAACCGGTTCAATCTATATCACGCTGACCAACTCCTGGGGAAGAGGCGAAAACGTAGAGGCCGAACTTTTTATAGACAATCCCTACATCACAATTGGAAAAGCTACAAGCGTTATAGGTGCTGTAGAATCGGGAGAAACTGTTTCCAATAATTCGGATCCCTTCTCGGTTACGATCTCAGCGTCCTCACCGGGCTGCATAAAGACCGACGCAGAGATTGTATTGAGGGAATTGAATACCGGCGCGGAACAGAGCTTTACGGCCGAGATAGTCTTCGGCTGGCCCGGCGTCATTATCGTAAACGATGCCGACAACGACGATATTCTGTCGATGTACGAGGACGTACTCGACAAAATAGGCGTGCCTTACGAAATCGCTAATTCGGATGACCTCGATGGAATTGAGGAAATAGTCCTGAATCAGGGAATTCGTGATTCCGTTGTCGTATGGTTCACGGGCAAGAAATCGGAAACACTCGATGACGATGAGGAAGGGCTTCTTTCCGCACTCCTCGATAGCGGTGGAAAACTCATAATATCGAGCGAGAACCTTGGCGAGGAAAGGAGCGGATCCGCCTTCTACGACAACTACCTTCATGCGGAGTTCAGACACGCTAAAGAGGATGAGGTGCTCCTTGCAGGGACGCCCGGAAATCCTATTGTAGGTGAAGATGAAAAGATAGCCGTTCTGCCTTCATACTCGGATTCAAAAGACGCGGTATTCGGCCTCGAGGGTGCCGATGCCATACTCCAGTATTCCGACGGCGACGCCGGAGCGCTGATTGTCAAGAATGACACGTTCCAGGTCATTTATCTTGCCTTCCCGTTCGAGGGTGTCGGTGGGAATCCTTCCGTTGTCTTGTCGCAGGACGTATTGATGAAACGCTTCTTCGAGTGGTTCGGCTACCATATCGGCGTATCGGAACCGGCTGGACCAGGGAGCATGAAGAATGAAGCAACACTCCTTTCCTCTATCGTCTCGGGCTCAGATAAGGTTCTTATGAACATCGCAGTATCATCGGACATAAATCTGCGCTTTGCCCTGTACGACGCTTCAGGAAAGAGAATATCCAGTAAAAATCTCGGCATGCTACAAAGAGGCGTCCACAGACTGGAAATAACTACGGCTCCGCTACCTTCAGGCGTTTATTTCGCGACGCTTGATACAGGTAACTCCGTCTGCAAAGAACGCTTCGTTTTAATTAAATAGGCTAGCCGCCCAGCTTAAGGGACGTGAGGTATTCGTAAAGAAAGAGCGAAGGTGTAGGGTTCAGTATTACGCGACCGGACATCCTCTGGGTCAGGAGAATGTTTTCGAGCAGCGAGGGATGCGGAATACGCTGTGAGAGATTTGAAACAATCGAATCGAGCCTCTTCCAGCGCGGCCTGCGGCCGGTCTGCGACCTCAATACCCACTTGAATACAAGCATGAATGAGCCGATGATGACATCCAGTCCGGCCCTGTAGCCGAGCTTCTCCATGAGTCTGATTCTGTCTATTTCGGAAAGCGAGCCCTCAAGAAAAGCCATAACGTCTTCCGAGATAACGCTTGACTTGTCCGAGAGGAAAAGCAACGCGCGCTTGAGGTTGCCCGACGAGAAATCGGCTGCAGTGACAGCTTCGTCCTCACCGAAGCCCCTGTCAATTAAAACGTTCTTGACTTCCTCGTCCTCAAGCATATTGAACCTGACCATCTTGCATCGTGACCGGATGGTTGCAGGAAGGGAAAAAGGCCTCGAAGTGGTCAAGATGATTACGCTGTCGGCCTGGGGCTCCTCCAGAGTCTTGAGAAATGCGTTCGCGCCCTCGTCACGGACGCGGTCGAAATCGAATATCATCACTACCCTGCGGTTAAGCACGCGCGGAGGATAAAGCATCTCCTTGCGGAGCTCGCGGATTCGCTCGATTGAAACCACCCATGAAGGGTTCGGATCAGGCGAGATACTGCCCAGAGTGTAGCTTGACCTTTCTCCAACGAGGTCGGCAAGCCAGGATTCCTTTCCTGACTGGGGCTCAGCCTTGAACGGGAAAAGAACTGCCACATCGGGATGGGAAAGCGAAAAAATCTCTTGCGCCGCGCTCGGCGAATTGATTGAAGCCGCGAAGAGAAGGGCTGCCGTTCTCTTCCCCACTCCGTCCGGACCGTGAAATATGTATCCCCCCCTTGGAGAGAGCGCCGCTTTTTCGAGGAATGAAAGAGCCTGCCTTTGACCCGAAAGCATCCTGAGTACGGATGAGTTGGCTGCCTGCATTACTTCAGATAGTCAATCGGGTTGCGAGAAGACGTTCCCTGCCTGATCTCGAAGTGGAGATAGTCGGATGACGAACCGAGAGTCTGCCCCTGCGATACCGACTGGCCGTTCTTTACGCTGATGTTATCCAGGTTGCCGTAGATGGTGTAATAGCCGTCCTGGTGGTCAACGAGTACGAGGAGTCCGTAACCGCTCAAGTTCTCGGCGTACACGACCTTGCCCTTGTTTATGGCTTTCACGGTCTGGCCACCCGAACAGTCTATATCTATACCGTCGTTCCTCGTCTTCGTGTTGTATCTCGGGTGAACGTTTATGCCGTAGTTTGAGACTATTTTATGGCTCGTTACCGGCCACGGCATGCTGCCTCTCCCCTTTTCAATAACGGTGCCTGCAGGCTGCCGCGTGGGAGATGATGAGCTCTTCTGATCCATTGTGGCCAGAAGCCTTTCCAGCTGCCTTCTTTTTTCCTCGAGTTCATTGACTAGCTTCTCTTTAGATGCCGCCGAGCCTTTGATTTCGTTGAGCCTGCCCTCCTTGGACCGTCTTGCTGCAACAAGAGAGTCCTCCGCATCCTTCTTTTCGGAAAGAAGCGCCACCAGCTCGTTGTTGTATATCTTAAGGCTCGTCTTGCGGGAATCTATCGCGTCCTTTGCAGCCAGAAGCTTCTCGAACAACCTCTCCTCCGCTCGGGCGGCGTATCTCGTGAAGTAGATGCGGTCGTACACCTCGGCTGCGGATTTCGCCCCGAATATCAGCTCCAGGTCGTAGTACTGGCCCCGCTTGTATATGGAAAGAAGCCTTTGTCTCAGATTATCCTTGCTTCCGGATATCTCGACCTCGAGCCGCGAGACCTCCCTCTCCAGCGAATCTATCTCATGTCCGGTTGCCCTTGACGAAGCCTCGAGTTCTGCTATCAATTGTCTTGAAAGCTTCACCTGTTCACTCAAAAGGTCAATCTCCTGAACTACTCCCTTCTCCTGCGTTTTGAGAGAAGCTATCTCTTTTCTTACCGCACTGAGCCGGGAGCGGATGTTGTCCAGTTCCTTCTCCCTCTGCGCCCTTGACTGGGGCATCACGAGAAACGGAAAGAGTAAAACTGTGAGCCAGACTGCGAGGCGCTTCACGTCCGCTTCAGTTTGAAGGCGTCAATTGCAAGACCTGAGCCAAGCCATCCGAAGAGGACGCCGAGTCCCGCAAGAATTATGGCAATTTGAAGAGCCGGAAACCCGACGCCTAGATGGAGTCTTGCCAGGAGCGTATGCAGAACGAACACGATAACGTAGGAGATGATGCTTGCGAAGAAGCCTGCGTATATTCCCTCTATGACGTAAGGCGCCCGCAGAGTCCGCGGCGTAACGCCCATAAGCCAGTATATATCGATGATTCTGCGCCTGTCCAGTATAGCGAACCGCGTGGCCAGCATGGTCACGAGAACGGCTGAAAATCCAACAAGAAGAAGAATGAAAAAGTCGGCTCCCAGGATAACATATAGGAAGGTGTTGAGCCTTGATAAGAGGTTGCGGTCTATCCATACCTCCTCCACGCCCTTGAACAGCTTGAGCTTCTGTTCTAGCGCATCTAGCTTGGCTCGAGTGCGGTACTCGGGTGTTAGCCTCAAGCGTATGGATGGCGGAAGAGGGTTGGAGTCGAGTATATCAAGGAGCCTTGCGTCCCTTCCCAGCTCCAGTTTGAACTCGCTGAGCGCCTGCTCGCTCGTTACGGCTGAGCCCGAGGAAACACCCTCGAGGTTCGATATCTCTGAAAGAAGCAGGCCGGAATCCGCGTCATTAGAGAGGAAAATGACCGCCTCAAGCCTCTCCTCTACGGATTTCTTGAAATCCAGAAGGTAGAAGGTTCCGAGTGCGAATACGCCAACGATGGAAAGAACGACGGCGAAGATGGCGCAGGCGGCAAACGAAACCCTGCGTCCCTTGAAAAAGAGATTGGTCGCCTCCTTGAGAACGAAACCGGGGTTCATGAGAGTCCTTCCTTGCTCAAGGCAAGAACCCTGCCCGGCAGAAAATGCAGTACTTCGTGAACGTGGCTCGCGGCAAGAATCGTCATCCCTTTGTGATTGACCTCTCCAAGAAGCTTGAGCATCTCCCGCTCCTCCTTCTCGTCAAGCGCCGAAAAAGGCTCATCCATTAGCAGGATATCAGGCTCCTTTGCAAGGGCGCGGGCAAGCGCAATCTTCTGCCGCTGTCCTACGGACAACTCGTAGGGGCAGCGCTCCTGATAATCGGACATGCCCACCCGTGCCAGCCAGTCTCCGGCTCTGAGAAGGGAATCTTTTTTTGAAAAACCAAGCGCCCTCAGGATGAAGCTTATGTTGTCAATGGCAGACCTGTCATCGAAAAGACGGATATCTTGAAAAACCAAACCCAGCCTTTGTCTCAGCTTCGATAGAGGCTTTTCCTTGAGCGCATGTATATCTTCATCGAAGATGAAGACTTTTCCTTCGGTCGGTTTTTCGGCACCCCATATTGTCCTCAGGAGTACGCTCTTCCCTACCCCTGTCGCGCCTATAATCCATATCCATTCGCCTTTTTCAACACGAAGGGTTAATCCTTCAAAAACGCGCTGCTCCGGCGGGAAAACCTTGCTTAATGCTTCAATCCGTATCATGTACGGCGTCCAAGTATTTCCTTCACGTTTGAAGCCAGCTCCTCGGGCGTGAACCCGAAGTATTCCATAAGCTCGTCGCATGAACCCGATTCTCCGAACCTGTCCTTTACGCCTATCTTTGCGAGTCTGGTGGGTCTTTTTTCCGCAAGAAGGGATGCGACCGCATCGCCCAGACCGCCCACAACGGAATGCTCCTCAGCCGTGATAACAAGGCCGGTTTTTGACGCGGCGGCAAGCACGGCGTCCTCGTCCAGAGGCTTCACCGTATGCATGTCGATGACCCCTGCAGATATGCCCTCGGAAGAAAGGAGTTCGGAAGCCACGAGTGAGGGCCAGACGAGCGAGCCTGTGGCGATAAGGACGGCATCGGTTCCTTCGCTCAGCACCTTGGCCTTACCAATCTTGAATGTTTCGTTCTCGTTGTAAATCCTCGGAAGATTCGGCCTTGTAAGTCTCATGTAGGAGAGACCCTCGTGCCCTGCAAGCTCCATGACAAGTGCATAGGTAGCTATATCGTCCGCAGGCGCGATGACGGTCGTTCTCGGAATGATTCTCATCAGGGCCATATCCTCTATAGCCTGATGGGAGGCGCCGTCTTCGCCTACCGTTATTCCGGAGTGCGTGGCTACGATGTTGAGGGTGACGCCTGAATAGGCAGCCGAGTTGCGGACCTGCTCCCATGGCTTGCCCACCGCGAACATGGCGAAGGTCGAAACGAACACGAGCTTGCCGGTGGTTGCAAGGCCCACGGCGGTGTCTATCATATCGGCCTCGGCTATGCCCATATTGAAGAAACGGTCGGGAAACGCCTTGCGGAATCTTGCCGTCTGAGTCGACGACGAAAGGTCGGCGTCAAGAACGACTACATCCCTGCGCTTGCGTCCGAGCTCGAGCAATGCCTCAGAATAAGCCTTGCGCAGGGAAAACTTTTCTACTCCTGAAGTTCCGCCAGAGCCCATTTTAACTCCTCATCGGTAGGCGCCCTACCGTGAAATTCGAGATTGTTTTCCATGAAGGACACGCCCTTACCCTTAACCGTTCTTGCTATTATCGCTGTCGGGCAACCTCTCTGTTCCGATGCGAATCTGAACGCTGAAAGCAACTGGCTGAAATCGTGACCGTCTATAACGAGAACGTGCCACCCGAATGCCCGGAACTTTTCGTCAATCGGATCTATGTTCATCACTTCCGCTGTAGAACCGTCTATCTGCAAGCCGTTCTTATCGACGATTGCAGTGAGATTCGAGAGCTTGTAGTGGGAAGCGCTCATCGCAGCCTCCCACACCTCTCCCTCCTGGCACTCTCCATCACCCAGGAGAGCGTATATGCGGGACGTAAGGCCGTCAATCCTTACGCCGAGCGCCATTCCGTTGGCTAGCGAGAGTCCGTGACCTAAGGAGCCGGTGCATATCTCGATGCCTGGAGTGCTCACGCAGGGATGGCCCTGAAGGGGCGAACCAAGCCTGCGCAGCTTTTCAAGATAATCCCTTGGGAAGTATCCGCAGTCCGCGAGCACTGCATAAAGCGCAGGCGCTCCATGCCCTTTGGAAAGGACGAAACGGTCCCTTTCGGGCCAGGAAGGGTTTTCCGGCTTGTGTTTCATGACGTGATAGTAAAGAACTGTAAGGATATCGATAGCTGAAAGGGAACCGCCTGTATGCCCTGACTGCGCCTTTGAAAGCATAACGAGTATATCGCGCCTGAGCTGGCGGGCTTTCGCCTTGAGATTCTCGATGAGTTCTAAAGGCGGCTTGTCGTGAGGGAAATCGAAATTCTTTTCGTTCATCTAGTTCCTCACAAGCTTTTCCGCCATGCGGATAGCCGCCAGCATACTCGAGGGGTCGGCTTTATCCTTGCCTGCTATGTCGAATGCGGTCCCGTGAAGAGGAGACGTGCGCACGAAAGGCAGACCCCAGGTTATATTCACGCCTTCACCTGAAGCAAGGAACTTTGCAGGTATCATTCCCTGATCGTGATACTGGACAAGAAAGCCGTCGAAGTTTTGTATATTAAGATGAATCGTATCCGCCGGGAAAGGACCGCAAGCATCAATGCCTTCATTTCTTGCCCCGGCAATCGCTTGAGCTATAAATTTCTCCTCGCCTTCTGAGAACTCTTCAGCATGCGGATTAAGAGCGGTTACGCCTATCTTTACCGGTCTTGAATGATAGAAGGCCAGGAAATCGTTATAAAGTCTGAGCTTTTTGTAAACCTGCTCGGCGGTAATAGATTCGGAGACCGAGGAAAGACTCAGATGGGTTGTTACGAATGCAAACGACGCGTAGGGTGAATGGGCAATCATAAGGACGTCCGTAACCCCCAGAGCCTGGGCAAGATACTCCGTATGCCCCCTGAAGGAAGGAAAAGACATTTGTACTGCCTGCTTGCTGACAGGGCATGTAACCAGGGCATCGATTGCGCCGTTTTTTATGAATTCAATTCCTTTAACCAGAGCCGCCAATGCAGCTTCCCCCGCATGCTGCTGTACCTTACCGTACTCGAACTCGAAGTTTCCGGTGTCTACAACTCGCGGAAGTGTGAAGGTTCGGGATAGCATCATCTGCGTTGCCCTAAGAATACTCAAAGGGCCGATGATTGTCAAATTATTGAGCTCTCGCGGTATCCTGTCCAGAGCCTTGATGACAATCTCAGGGCCAATTCCAGCCACATCGCCAAGGGTTATCCCTATACGAGCCACGTATATATTCTATCCAATTTAGGAAAAAGGGCAAGCCTAATTGACGGGAATAAAAAGCGGATTATACTTAACTTCGTGGAAAGATACCTGTTTTCATCGAAATGGCTTAGCCTCGAGGTTGTGTGGAGCGGGGGCAGGGCGGTTCGGATTAATCTTAATCCCAAAAAAGGAAATCATGCCTCCAATCCTCCCGAAGAAGTATCCTCATTCTTCAAACAGCTCGAGTCTTATCTTGAGGGCAATAGGGTTAACTTCAAACTGCCGCTCGATTTTTCAAAGGCTTCCGGGTTTGGAATCAAGGTGCTCGAGGTGCTCGGCCGAACGGATTGCGGCGAAACGCTTAGCTACGCAGAACTTGCCGAGCGCGCTGGCTATCCGAAAGCGGCGCGCGCCGTTGGAAGAATAATGGCCAAAAATCCGTTCCCGATAGTGATACCGTGCCACAGGGTCATTGGGAAAAAAGGCGGTCTTGCGGGCTTTGCCGGAGGGATTGAACTCAAAAAAAGATTACTAGAACACGAAAGCGGGATGACTAAAAGGCTATGACCGAAGCGAGGGAGAGAGGTTTCTTCATAAACCTGGCAATTACTGTATGCGCGGCATCCGTTTTTCTTATCGCGCTCTTTGTTTTGAGATCCATCGAGGGCTTACGCTACATTCACATCGATTTAATAATAAAAGCCTTTCTTAGACTCTGAATAAAGGTTGACGTTTAACTCTCCCTGACCGTCAAATTACCATAGACAACTCATGATCCAAGGAGGCTAATTATGAGAAGAATCTTTCTGGGGTTCCTTTTGCTTTTGGGAATAACCCTCTACGGGTGCTCTTCCAGGAAAAACATCAAGGAGAAATCCTGTTCGGAAACGGCAAGTATCATGATCATCAAGCAGGACGGTGACAGTCTCTCTCTCAGGAAACATATTATCCTTAACGGCCCTGAGCTGACCCTTATGATGGATACACTTGTTGGTGATTCGGCTATTCTGTACGGCTTTGATGGGCTGACGTTCCTTGAAGGCGAATACGATTCGATGACCAAAAAGTATAAAATAATAATCAAGAGCGATACAGCGGATACTATCATTATTCCCATGATTGAAGGGCTCACAGGTTACCGCATTGAAAATGATAAGTGCATACTGGGCAAAGACACGATACTCATAGACAAAGAGCTGCTCAACGGAAAGAATTTTCCGACATTCGTAATCGAGGGAAATAAGTACATCGTCGGCAAGGATACGTTCCTGATGCCCAGATTCGAGGGCGATATCGTTATCATGAACGGCGACACAATAAAACTCGACAAATTAGAACTCGAAAAAGGAAAGTGCAAAAGCATCAAGATAATAAAGAAGATAGATGGCGACTCTACTGAGGTTGAAGTCGAAATCGAAGGCAAGGAATTAAAACCGGACGAAAAATAGTGATAGCCCGATAAACCTTATACCTCAGCCGGTCGCACGACCGGCTTTTCTATTGACAGAGGTTGATTTGTGGAGTAAACTTTGCAAGGAATCAAAAACCATAGGAGAAAAAGATGAAGAACATATTCTTAATTGCTCTTGCAGTAGTGTCATTTGGTTTCATGGCCTGTTCCGGACCAAATTTTGCCACAATCAAGATATACAACGATAACGATCTGCCTGTACCTTTCAATCTCTCGTATAAAAGCAATGTAGTCGACACATCCGGAATTGAAAGTTACGCCCCCAAGGAATATCAAATCGATGTCTATCCGAAAGGGGACAAGGTTTCGGCAACCGTATGGAAAACGTCACTCGACCAGAATGAACTGAAGATCGAATTGTACTACAACGGCAAACTGCAGGATATGGAAAAAACGTCCAGTATTCTGCTTCCGGCATACGTCGAATTCACAATAGAATAAACCTGCGATAGCTCGAATACGGGGAATAATAAGGGATTTTTAGGGTATAGTTTTGTATAGCAAAAGCAATTCCTAAAAGGAGGCTTGAATGAAAAGATTTTTTCCGCTCTTTTTGATTCTCGTTGCGCTCGTAGGCACGTTAGCATGCAAAGGTAAAACTCAAAACCAAGTCAACGAAACATCGAAGCTTCAACAGATGAAAGACCGCTATTATTCCTATAGCGGATCAGCGGATGAGTCCAAGCCCGCGCCCGCCGCATCCGGTGGTAAATCTGAAGTGCAGATGCTGCGTTCAACAGGCGGAACGAGCGAGGCTTCCGACCTCGACCTTCCTGCGAGCAGGATGGTCATCAAGACAGGATCTTTGGGTATCAGGGTTAAGGATGTTGATAAGGCATACTCTCAAACGCTGATGCTTGTCGAAGCCAAAGGCGGCTACGTGCAGAGCGGCACGGTCTCGGAATCCGGAGGCGCAAGGGCAGACCTGACAATAAAGGTTAATCCCGAAGGGTTTCTCGCTCTCGTCAGCGCTCTTGAGGAGCTGGGGAATGTTGAAACCAAGACCATATCGGGCCAGGACGTGACCGAGGAGTACTACGATCTTTCTGCGGAACTCGAGACGCAGCTCGAGATGAAGGCGCGCTTCTTTGAATTACTCAAGCAGGCGAAGAATGTAGATGAGGCAATCACGGTCGAGCAGCAGCTTGAACGCATCGGCTACAACGTAAACCGCATCAAGGGCCGCATGAAGTATCTTGAGACGATGGTCGGCGAATCCACCATTACCCTTTCCCTTTACAGCGAGTCAAGACCCGTATCCGAACCCTTCATAAACTGGTCAGAAGTCGGACACGGCTTCGTGGTTGCTGCAAGGGTACTCGTCAACATCTTCATCGCCATACTTTACGCACTAGTTGTTCTCATACCGCTCGCCGGAATCGGATTCCTTATCTTCCTTCTCGTTAGAAGCATCATCCGCTCAAGAAAAGCCAAAAAAACAAAGTCGTAAGTTTAACTAAAAGCGAACCACTTAAGGCCCCGGGTATCCGGGGCCTTAAGTCTTTTGCCAAAAAAAGAGGCCGGTAACCGGCCTCAAAATATTTGCTAAACGTATTATTCTTTGCCGTTGAAGGGCGGGTACTTGTCGGTCATATAGTTCATATAAGCGCCAACCCTGAGCATCCAGCGATTGTAGTTCACCACGAAGTTGAACATACCCTGGGGATACTTGCCCGTGAAAAGGATTGCCCACCATGCGATGAAGCTAATAAATCCTACGGCGATGGCAAGGAACATGAGAATAAAGTAATGGGGCAACGCACAATAGAGAGCGCCGAAGAAGAGACGAAGTATAAGAATACCGCGCGACAGCTTCTCCGGGTAGTCTATGTTATAATGAACCGGGTTTCCTTCAACCTCTTTGGTGGAGAAGGGAGGATACTTGTCGGTCATATAACCCATGTAAGCCATAACGCGCTGCATCCAGCGCTGGTAGCCCACCACGAAATTGAACATACCCTGGGGATACTTGCCCGTGAAAAGGATTGCCCACCATGCGATAAAGCTCACGAATCCTACGGCTATTCCGAGAAAGCCCAGGATAAAGAAGTGAGGGATACCGACATAGAGCCAGCCAAAGAAAAGACGCAGAATCAGTATGCCGCGCGATAGCTTCTCTGGGTAGTCTATGTTAAAGTGAAGAGGATGATCTGTACTCAATGCAACCTCCGTTGAAATTGAAGTGTTAACACGATGCGGCATTTTATACAAAAACTCACACTCTGTCAAGGACTTATTTATCAGATAAGGTGTGTTTTACCTGATTATAAAATCTGACTCATTACCCCAAAATCTCGGATATTTGTAAAGTATATGGATACTAAACTATGCCTCCGCCCAGAATGAGCCTTATAATTGCAATTACTAAGACCAATATAGATATGACGAATCCCGCTATTGCCACGCCTGATCTTTTCTTTTTCGCAATAGGAATTATTCCGAAGATAAATCCCAATAAGCCGAAGATTAAGGCAATCCAGTTAAGGACTCCGAGCAGTGGAATGAGCCCTACGACTCCTATTACGAGACCGATGATTGAGAGTATCAAACTTGCTACACCCATTAAACCTCCTAAATTTAATCTTTTGAAGTTCAAAAACCCAATCCGATAAGACTTGTGCGTCGGATTATTATAGGGACACCCCTTTTTTTGTCAACTACTTGTGACTCTAAGATTCTCGAATTCTTTAAAATTACCTGACACAAACTTCCAAGACGTGTCCTATATCTCAATCCGTTAGGGTTTCCCTTAAATTTCGAACGAAGATCTATCTAAAAAAATCACTCAGCTTTTTCAATATGTGAATCTTACCAACTGCATGGGTATCAGCCAAAGGATTAGTAAAACCGTCGCAAGCAAAACAAGTATGGAGATTACAAAACCTGCAACCGCCACTGAAGACTTTTTCTTTCGTACGATAGGGATGATCCCAAGAATGAAGGCTAATACACTGAGTGCTGGTGCCGCCCAGAAAAGGATCCTGCAAAAAACGTACGGTGCAAAACCGCTGAATCCTATGCTTACAACCAAGCAAACCAACGATGCAATAGCGGTCACAAAACACGTAATGCCCATGAATCCTCCTTTACTGTCGATGCTTACGTTAAGCCGTGGGAATAGATTAATTAAATCATAAAAAATATTATTTAAAGCATTTGAAGTTACGAGATATCTCACCCCTCTTTAATCGTTAATCTATGAGACTTAAAAGCCAATCGCCAATCAGACGAAGGTTCCGAAGAAAGGGTCGTAATCCTTGCGGTGCTTCTTAAGAAGGTCCGGATTGCGGTATTCGGGAATAAGTATCGGAGCATGCGATGATTCCGGGATACCTGCCTTTTCAAGCTCCTTGCGGAACGCACGCACGTGATCGAGGTGGAGCTTTGCAGGAGGCTTGACCATGAGGGATTTTGCCCTTTCGGCAGCCGCTATGCCTGAGCGCCTGCCGAACACGTTGTAGTCAAGTACGGAGTTGCCCATGAGACGGTTGCGGCCGTGCACCCCGCCCGTAACCTCGCCAGCGGCAAAAAGACCAGGAATGGTTGATTCGGTCTTGGCATTAATCTCTATGCCGCCGTTCTGGTAATGAAGGGTGGGATATACTAGCATAGGTTCGGAGTTTATGTCGATACCGAAGCGCTTGTACTGCCGCATCATGGCTGGAAGCAAAGCCTCTATGGCTCCAGGTCCGTTGAGCAGGTTAACTATAGGCGAATCGAGCCATACCCCTACCTTTCCCGTAGGAGTCTCTATTCCCAGGCATCGCTCGGTAGCCTCACGAATGAATGCGGAAGCTTCTACGTCGCGGGGTTCAAGCGGAAAAACGAACAACTCGCCTTCGCTGTTTACGGGCTGGCCTCCCAGACCGCGAACCTTCTCAGTGATGAGGAAACCGAGTATCTGCTCGGGGAAAACGGCGCCCGTTGGGTGATACTGGACAGAATCCATGTAAAGGAGCTTGGCTCCGGCGTGGTAGGCCATCACAAGACCGTCTGCAGTAGCGCCGTAATGGTTTGTAGTTGCAAAACCCTTGATGTGCAGACGTCCGTAGCCGCCAGTCGACATGATGACCGAACGTGCACGCACGACCTGGTACTCCTCGGTCTCCATGTTGTAAAGAAGGGCTCCGGCGGCTTCGCCTTTCTCGTCCAGAAGGAGCTCGACTGCGGGCGAATATTCGACTATCGTTATCTTGTCCGGGTGGTTCTTTACCTCGTCACGAAGAACGCGCTGAATCTCGGCGCCTGTATAGTCTCTGCAGGACATCATTCTGCAGCGTGAAGTTCCTCCGCCCGATTCCGTCTTGATTCTTCCATCCTTCTCCTTGTCCCACATGACGCCTAATTCTTCGAGGTAGGCGGCAATCATAGGACCGTCCATGGTCAGGATCTCGACGAGCTCGGGCCTGTTGTCGAAATGCCCACCGCCTATCGCGTCGAGATAGTGAATGGCTGGGTTATCGTGAGGATTCACGGCGGCCTGCATGCCGCCCTGCGACATCATGGAGTTGGAATCTCCAACGCGAAGCTTGGTAACAAGAACTGACCGCAGACCGGCGTTTGCAACCTGTATCGCGGCCATGCACCCTCCTCCTCCTGCTCCTATGATTAAAACGTCCGTATCGTAATCCGGCTTGGAGAGGTCGAATGCATCGGGGTTTATACGCGGGTAGGATTCCAAGAGGTCTACGACCCTGGAGGTCATCTGCTCGTTTTTATTAGGGCCGATACGTATTGGCTTGCGTGCGTCTAGAGCATAGTCGGGGTGGAATTTATTGAGAACCTCTTCGCGCTCGGCAAGCGTCATAGCTTTGACTACTTCACGTCCAGCCTTGGCCTTCTCAAGCCTAGCCTGTCTTGTAGCCCTTACCTTTTCCAGCGAAGGCTGCATGTATTCAGGATATCCGCTCATCATGCCTCCTAGAAGACCTTGAAGTCGAGTTTGCGTTCTGAGTAGCGCTTCTTAAGCTCATCCTTAGTAATCTTCTTCATCTCGCCGATCTCTTTCTCAAAATTACCGTCCTTGAGTTCTGCAATGCGTTCTTCAAGATGTCTGGAGCGCGGGAGAAGGTATCGTCCGGTAAGACGTCTTGCAAGAAGCGCAATGTTGTACTGCACCATCTCAGCCGGACAGCGAACGGCGCAAAGGCCGCACATAATGCAGTCGAACGAAAGATCGGCGGCTCTGGCAATATCTCCCCTCTTTACCGCCTGGATATATTCCATTACCTCTATCTCCTGCGGGCATGCCTTGGTGCAGGTATTGCAGGCCACGCAGCGGAAAACCTCCGGGTAGTAGCGCTGGATGGAGGTGATATCGGGCTTGAGCCTGGCGATGTCGTAGAGAGCCTTTACGGCCGGCGAGAACGGTATCTGAACGAGATACATATTCGGCTGAACGACCGTCTGGCAGCCAAGACCTGTCTTAAGCTTGTAGTCGCCTTCGAGCCGGTAGATGGTGGCGCATGCGCCGCAAAAGCCTTCGCGGCAGCCTATTGCCTTCTTGAACTGAAAGCCGACATATTCCATCGCTGTTACAATAGTCATAGAAGAGGGCACAAAGAACCTCTTGCCGTATATGTATACCGGGATTAAATCTTCGCTGGGCTTGTCATCCGGACACGCTGGACCAGCCTCAACTTTCGGTTTAACTTCCATAACATCTTTAGTTTTCTTAGCCATAGCTGTAATGATAGGCGATGGCTAAAAAAAGTCAAGGATTAAAAGATAACTCGTAAGGAATCGACTTTTTGTTTTATCTCGGTAATAGCATCGTCAATATTACTCATTATTTCGTTATCCCAGAACCTCAAGACCATGAATCCTTGCGAGATAAACCATTCGTCCCTTTTTTTGTCTTTGTCTGATCCAAGATGCTCAGCACCATCAACCTCGATTATCAGCTTTACATCAAAATCTACAATGTATTTCTCAAAGGGATACTGCCGCCTGAACATAACACCTGGTTGTTTATGGTTAAAACGTTTCCAGAGCTTATTCTCCGCATCCGCCATGTTTTTACGCAATGCTTTTGATAGAGGAGTACGTTTCCTTCTCATCATTTAAATGCAAGTGATTTAAGCATTATTGGGACCTCGAATAGGTATTTCACCTTGCCCCTAACCCCTCACCCTTGGCGGGGGAGGATGGGTGGGAATGTATGAGATTATCATCCGCTGTATGTTCATCTGAAAGGGATTAAACAAAAGAAATACTCCTGCTACAACCGACCCCAGTAAGCAAATCAATCAATGATTTAATCCTGGAAACACATGCTAAAACTATACCGTCCTGTCAGAATGTGTCAATATATGCAAGTTACAACGGAAAGATTCTAAGGTAAAAGTCTTGCGAAGCGCAGCTTGCCGACCTTGAGCACGGACGGTTCTGTGAGATTGAGAACGTGGTCGGGGTTCGTGATTTTAACACCGTCAATGCTGACCGCGCCCTGCTGAATTAGGCGGCGAGCCTCGGTTTTGGATGACGCGAGCCCGTTCAAGGAGATAATATCGGTAAGTTTTACGCCGGAGACGATCTTGATTTCAACCATCTCTTCCGGTATCCCCTTTTCCGAAAATACTTTCTTGAACCCCTCATCAGCCTCTCGTGCCGCATCCTCGGAATGGTAGAGCGCAACAACCGTCCGCGCCATCTCGGCTTTTATATTTCGAGGATTTTCTCCTGATGAAAGACGGCTACGGATTTCAGAAAGCTTTGCCTCGTCAGCAAGCGCGGCAAGCCAGAAATACTGTTCGATAAGACTATCGGGAATTGACATGAGCTTGCCGAACATATCGGATGGAGAGTCCTCTATTCCTACGTAGTTGTTGTAGGATTTTGACATCTTTGCTCCGCCCGCAAGACCTTCAAGAAGAGGCATCATCATGATTATCTGGGAAGGCTGCCCGAACTCTCGCTGCAGCTCCCTTCCTACGAGAAGATTGAGCCTCTGGTCGTAGCCGCCCAGTTCAACATCGGCCTTTACCGCTACGGAGTCGTATCCCTGGAACAAGGGATAGAGAAGCTCGTGCATGAACACGGGATTACCCTCGGACAGACGCTTGGAGAAGTCCTCACGCTGCAGAATCTGGGACACTGTATACTTGCCTGTAAGCTTGATAACGCCCGACGCTCCCAGAGGTTCGCTCCACTCGGAGTTGTACCGAATCTCGGTGCGCGAAGGATCGAGGATTCTGTAAAGCTGTTTTTCGAAACGTTTTACGTTATTCTGAATCTCCTCGTGCGTAAGCTGCGGCCTTGTCTTGGAGCGACCGGATGGATCGCCTATCATGGCCGTGAAGTCGCCGACGATAAGAACGGCAGTGTGGCCTTCATCCTGGAAATCGCGCAGCTTGCGCAAGGGTACGGCGAACCCCAGGTGGATATCAGGTCCTGTAGGGTCGATGCCGAGCTTGACCCTTAAAGGCCTTGCTTCTTTCTCTGCCGTCTGGAGCCGCAGCTTGAGCTCGTCCTCAGACAGACACTCCTGGACCCCTCGCATTAGCCTGGAGATAATGTTCGCAAGATCCTGCATGTTAAAGCTTAAAATCTCCGAAGTCTTCCGGCTCAGTGTTCCTCAGTTTTTCCTTGAGTTCCTCAAGCTTGAGGTGCTCGTCCTCGCTGATTACCTTGCCCTGAGAAGCCATCAGTTCATCGTCTATGAAGATAGGCGCTCTCAAATGAACGGCTATAGCCACGGAGTCGGATGGCCTGGCGTCTATCGCTATCATCTCGCCGTTTCTTGAAAGATGCAGACTGGCGTAGTATGTGTTGTCCTTGAGCTGAGTAATAAGAACACGCTCCACGCTTGCGCCGAGGGCTTCTATAATTCGTTTTATGACGTCGAGAGTCAGCGGTCTCTCGAAGGGTTCCCTTCGCACCGCATACGTGATAGAGGAAGCTTCGATTGGGCCCACCCAAATGGGCAGCACGCGATTGCCTTCCCTTTCCTTAAGAAGGAGTACTGGTGTGTTGTTCATGTCGAGCGAGATCCCCTGCACCTCCACCTCTACCATCTATACCTCCCCGGTCGGCTCCTGTTCTGCTGTAGCTTGATCTGCGGATTCGACTTCCTGAGTTTCAACGGGCCGTTGTTCCTGCGAATCGCTTCCTTCCGGTACAATCCAGACCTTTACGGTAGCTATCACATCGGCAAAGATGCGGATCTGAACGTCGTGTGCTCCGGCTTCTCTCAAGGAATGATCAAGCATCACCTGATGATGATCGAAGTACAAACCCTTTTCCCTGAAAGCAGCCGATATCTCCTTGGCGGTTACCGAACCGTATGCCTTGCCTGTTTCTCCGAAAGCGAGCGTCAATTTTACGTGTTCGCCGTCAAGCCTTGCACGCATCTCTTCCGCCGATATCTTCTGCTTTTCCATTCTTGCGCGCGTCTGCTTCATGATTTCGGTAAAGTGCCTTTTATTGGAATCATTGGCCAGGAGCGCAAGCTTTTTAGGAAAAAGAAAATTCCTAGCGTAACCTTCCTTAACCTTGACTAAGTCACCGCGTTTTCCTAGCTTTGTAATATCCTGGGTAAGAATCACTTCCATTTTTTATCCCTAACGCTCAATGTAAGGCAGAATCCCAAGGTTTCGAGCCTGCTTAATTGCCGATGTCAGCTTGCGCTGATGCCTTGCGCATATACCGGTTGTGCGGCGGCTTACTATCTTGCCCTTCTCGGTAAGAAATCCGGAGAGATAACCCGCGAAAGGCGTTATCTCTTCGCCGTGTTCTACACAAAACCGGCATTCTTTTCGTCTTCTCATCATATTCTTGTTAACTCCTTTTTTCAGAAGATGTTTAGTCTACACTTATTTGTTATAATGTCAACTCTCAAACGGGTCTTCATAGTCAGGAGCAGCCTGGCCCATGCCTTCATCGGCACCAGAACCTTGACTAGTTCCCGGCGCACTTTCAAGAAATTGAAGTCTCTTTGAAAGAATCTCGACTACGTAGCGCCGGCCACCGTCCTGCGCCTCATACGAACGCGAGCGCAAAGAACCTTCTATAAGAACGGCAGAACCTTTCCTGAGTCTTTCGCCTGCCAACTCAGCCATTCTGTCCCATACAACTACATTAAAGAAATCCGATTCCTTCTTGAATTCGCCTGAATCACGATCTCTGTAGAAGCGCGAACATGCAACACGAAAGGAACAAACGGCGGTACCTTTAGGTGTATAGCGCAACTCAGGGTCTGCGACAAGACGGCCCGAAAGAAGCACCATATTAAGATTCGGCAACCGCAGGTCTGACATCTCTAACCTTCCTGTGCTATTTCTGTTCCGGACTCCTGAGAAAAGTACATTTGTCTTAGCATTCTTTCATCGTGACGTATTTCGCTTTTTATTGAAGCAACCGAGCCGGGGTTCGCGTCAAATGCGACTCTCCAGAAGCGCGCACGCGGACGCTTTTTTATCGGGTGAGCAAGATCGCGAACATCGTTTTCGAGTTCCGAAACATTCTCGGCCTTTGCTCCCTTAAGAAGTTTGTTGAATACTTCACGGAAATCGCTAAGAGCCTTCTCTTCGATATCCGGATCGAGTATTAATACTGCCTGGTAACGTCTCAACGTTCCTCCTATCTGAATTTAATGAGCAGGACGTCTCCGTTCTGCACAATGTAATCTTTACCTTTTACTTTAAGGCGACCCGCAGCAGATGCTTCGTGCCACGAGCCAATCTCAAGCAATTCATTCACATTCAAAACCTCAGTCTTGATGAACCCATCGGCGATGTCGGAGTGTATCTTCTCGGCGGCGTTCAGAGCATTTAAACCGTCCGGCAGAATCCACGACCTGACCTCCGAGCCTTTTATCGTATAGAATCTTATAAGACCCAATTCCTCGAGACCTCTTTCAAGCAAACCTCTAGAACCCGAAGGATCAAGCATCGCCTCGCGCCTGAGTTCCTCCTTCTCTTGCTCGGGGAAATCGGCGAGTTCCTCCTCCAATCTTACGGATAGCCTGTAGGCTTTATCGAGAAGGATTTCCTGCTTTTTATCCGAGAGATTGAGGACATCCACTCTCGGCCTGGGTATGAGAAGCCCGAGGCTTTTAAGCCTAAGTCTTTCCTCAACGCTGTATGAACCGTTCAGGGAGAAGGAGCCTTGCGATATAAATGTCCTGAAGCGCTCAAGAAGAGTCAGTTCATCTTTAGCATCTGCCCTCTTGCGGTCGTAATCGAGCTTACGCTCGACAATCTCAAGGTCTGCAAGCGCGAGTTCCGCGAGCACAACTTCTCTGTCCTTGGCGGGATCTATCGCTATGCTGACATGGGCAACATCTGAATTCTCGAAACCTCTGATGACGTGAAATATCAAGTCGACGTCGCGTATGTGCCCTAGAAACTTGTTTCCCAGACCTTCGCCTTTATGCGCATCCTTTATGAGCCCTGCGATATCGATTATCTCTATCATTGCCGGTGTCAGTTTTTCGGGAGAGAGGAGATTTCCAAGACTAGCGAGAGACGGATCGGGTAAGGCTGCCATTCCGTGGTTTGCGTCTATGGTTGTAAAAGGATACGTTTCTACAGGAACACTGCCGCTCGTCAGGAGATTGAACAAGGACGACTTGCCCGCATTGGGAAGCCCGACGATACCGATTCTCATTGCTCCTGGTTCTTCGAGCGGTTTACTTCATTCATGGCGATATCGATACCTTCCTTGATTACCAGAAGAACCGCATCCCTTGAAATATCAACAAGCCAGGGCAGTTGTTTAAGCTCATCCCTTGAAAAGGATGAGAGCACATAATCAGAGAGATCGCAGCCTTCAGGTCTTGGACCTACCCCTACCCGCATGCGCGCGAAGTCCTCGGTCCCCATATATTCGATAACGGATGCAAGGCCGTTATGACCGCCGTCGCCTCCCTGTTTTCGAATCCTGAGTGTTCCGAAAGGAAGATCGACATCGTCAACTACGACCAGGTAGCCATCATTATTCCTCTTCAGATAATCCCTGACAACCCGGCCAGAAAGATTCATGTAGGATAGGGGTTTTACAAGGCTGAAGTTGCACCCTTTGTAGGAACCCTTGGAGACTAAGGCCTCGCCTTCAATCTTGAATCTTGAACGCATTCCGATAGCGACAGCATCGACGGTCATGAATCCGATGTTGTGGCGGCTGAGAAGGTATTCTTCGCCGGGGTTTCCAAGACCAAAGATTATCACTCCTCCTTTTTACCCTCCTCTGCAGCGGCCTCAGCACCCTCTTCTTTCTCGCCTTCCTCAGGAGCGGCTGCAACTTCCACGACTTTTTCCTTCCTCGGGGTAATAACGGCGACTATAATGCTTTCCGGAGAGGTCAGCACATCCACTCCTTCTTCGAACTTGATGTCCTTGACGCGTATCGAATCGCCTACATTAAGCCCGGAAATATCGAGTTCGATGTGCAGGGGAAGCTTAGCTACGGGTCCTTTTACAGCTACCTCGTATCTTACGTGTTCAAGAAGACCGCCCGTCTTAAGACCGGCGGGAGTCCCGTGCGTAAGCACAGGTATGCTTACATGAAGCACCTCTCCTGGATGAATCTTCTGGAAATCTACGTTGAGGAATTTCTCATTTACCGGATGTCTCTGAATCTCCTTGATGGCTGCGCTGAACTTTGTCCCGTCCTGGGATTCGAGTTCAGTTATCAGAAGCTTGCCGCGTAAACCTGAAATTACACCGCGGAACTCGTCCTCCGCTATCGTTACAGGTATGGATTCTTCGCCATGGCCGTAAACAACAGCCGGAATCTTGCCCTGCATACGCAACTTCCTGGTAAAGGACTTACCCGTTCCTTCCCTAGAAGTGAAATGAATTACGTTCTTTGACATTTTTCTCCTTCTATTTCACTGATAAACTTAAACAAATAATGCACTAACCGATTCTCCGTTGTGTATGCGACGTATTGTCTCTGCAAGAAGACCAGCCACTGAAAGAAGCTGGAACTTATCTCCCCGAAGGCGTTCACGAAGCGGCAGTGAATCGGTAACGACAACTTCTTTTATAGGAGAGGACGAAAGTTTCTCAATAGCCTCTCCTGCAAACACACCATGCGTAGCTGCGACCCTGACCTCTTTAGCTCCGCGTTTCATGAGAAGGCCTGCCGATTCAAGGAGAGTGTTACCCGTGCTGACAATATCATCAAAAAGAAGACACGTCTTTCCATCTACATCGCCGACGAGATTAAGGGCTTCAGGCCTGTCCTTTTCTTCCCTGCGTTTATCCACTATGGCCATCGGCAGACCGCCCAATCTGCGTGCGTATCCCCTTGCTCGCTTTGCGCCTCCCGCATCCGGAGCAACCACGACATAGGAAGAAAGGTTGCGTTTCTTGAAGAACTCGGCAAATACGGGCGTGGCGTAAAGATGGTCAACCGGGATGGAGAAAAACCCCTGTATCTGTTCGGCATGAAGTTCAAGCGCAAGCACCCTGCTGGCGCCCGCTTTCATTATGAGATCGGCCACAAGCTTGGCAGTAATCGGGACTCGCGGTTCATCCTTCTTATCCTGCCTTGCGTAACCATAGTAAGGTATGACTGCGGTGATTCTCGAGGCGGACGCTCTCATGCACGCGTCAAGCATCAAAAGAAGCTCCATAAGATTTTCGGAAGGCGGTTGTGTGGATTGAATGATAAATACATCCACTCCGCGAATATTCTCCTCGATTTTAACGCGAATCTCGCCATCCTTGAAATGATCTACTGTCGCCTGACCAAGGTCTATCTCAAGTTCATCGCAAATAGCTCTGGCAAGATGCGGAACAGAGTTACCGCAAAAAACCTTCATCTCGTCTCTTATCAAGATTCTCCTTTATTCAAACTGGGGCGCAGGGATTCGAACCCCGATAATGGGAACCAAAATCCCATGTCCTGCCATTAGACGACGCCCCATTTCTCTAACGTCTTTACACGCAATAAACATCCCGCTGTGCCTTCCGGCAATACAATCTCAACATCGGGCGGAAAGGCTGCATAGAGCGCCGAACCGCTCCCGGATAAACCTGCAAACCACGCACCTTCTTTGTAAAACCAGTCTATGATGTTAGAAAGTTCGGGGTGTCTTCTGTAAACTACTTCCTCGAAAGTATTGTAAAGCCACTTTCTGAGTTCTTTGTATCGCCGTTCCAGAAGAGCCTTAAGCAGAAGTTTACACGCATCTTCGCCGTTTGTCAACCGTTCAAGGTTCTTGTACGCCCACGGTGTAGATACACCAAACCCTGGAAGATAGAGCTGGAGATCGAAGGATTCGATTTCCAGATCAAAAAGGTCCTCCCCTCTTCCTAGAGCGAGCGACGGTTTCGGCGAAAGAAAAAAAGGACAATCCATTCCGACTTCTAGAGCCAGCGAGAACAATTCATCAATAGTAAGTTTTGCCGAAAACAATCGATTCAAACCCACAAGGGTAGCTGCGGCATCAGATGAACCGCCTCCAAGTCCATGGCCAACAGGAATTTCCTTTTGGAGTCTAATTATCACGCCTGATCTGACGCCGGTATATGTAAAAAAAAGGTCGGCTGCCTTCCACACAAGATTTGTAGAATCGCACGGTACGTGAGGTTCATCGCATAAAAGCTCAATTCCCTTTGTCTGGATAGTAAAACTCAACTTATCGAAGAGTTCTATAGGGATAAAAAGAGAACGAAGATCGTGGTATCCGTCCGGTCTCTTTTTTTCGACCCAGAGACCAATATTAACCTTTGCCGGTGTTCTTAACGTAAGCATACAAGGCTTCCTGCCAGGTTCGGATAGGTTCGGCGCTCATTTTTTCATATTTGACGCACGAAAGAACCGATTGTTTAGGCCTTTTTGCCACAAAACCCACTTCTTCGGAAGTAGCCTCCCAGGGGATAGCATCCGAACCAATCAATCTGAGAATCTCCTGACCCATCTGGTACCTGGTACAATATCCTGAATTCGTCAGATGATAAACGCCTATCGCGCCCGAAGTTAATAGCAACTCCAGGGCCGGAAGCAAATCGCTTATGTAAGAAGGACAACCTCTGTGGTCGCTTACCAACTTCAAAACCTTGCCTTCCGACACCGTATTTTTGACGAACGAAACAAAATCGCCCTTTCCTCCAAAAAGCCACGAAACCCTGATAATAAGATAATCGGTAAGCACCGATTTGACTGCCTCCTCCGCATCCAGCTTAGTTCTGCCGTAGACGTTTACTGGATTTGGTAGGTCGTCCTCGACGTAAGGCGAAGGTTTTACACCGTCAAAAACGTAATCGGTGCTTAATGCAACAAGTCGCGCTTTCATTTCATGTGAGATATCGGCTAAGTTAAGGGTTGCCAGATAATTATCCCTGTAAGCTTGTTCCGGATTTAGTTCGCACTTATCCACGTCCGTCATTGCTGCGGCATGTAATATCGCTCTTGGTTTAACCCTTTTCATGAGTTTTACCAAGCTATCCTTTTGGGCCAGGTCTGCTTCCTCACGCGAGATGCCGACCACATCTTCACCCTTCGATGAGAAGTACTGGTAAAGAGCTGAACCCAGTCTTCCTTTTGCACCGGTTACAAGAAGAGGCGACATATCGAAGTGTAACTCCAAATCAAGATGTGTCAAGAACAACAACAAGGGGACTTGACAAAACAATCCATACCTTTATAATAAGAATTGTGAACAAGTTAAATACTACAGTACGATATGCTGTAAGGGCTACGCTTGCTCTTGCGGACAGTAACGAAAAACCACTCTCAATAAAAAACATATCCGAGATTGAAGGTTTATCTGTTAAATATCTTGAACAGCTTTTCCTGAAGCTTCGTAAAGCAGGTTTAGTCAAAAGCTTAAGGGGAATGCACGGCGGATACTTTCTTGCCCGTTCAGCAGAAAAAATAAGCCTGGGCGATATCATCAGGGCTGTGCAGAACGATGGTATCTCAGTATCTCCATGTTCAAGAAGAAAGGGTAGTTGCGAACGTCAAAAGGAGTGCAGAGCCAGAAACTACTGGTGCAAACTCCAGGATCTGCTTGATGAATTCTTCAACAATACTACACTTGCCACGCTGATCCAATGAATTTTCTAGAAGTTCAGACAACCTTCTCAAGCAGGGAGGAGGCGGAGAAAGTGTGTAAGGCGCTTATTGAAGAGCGCTTGGCAGCATGCGTCAATCTCTACGATACGCGTTCGATGTACTGGTGGAAGGGAATGATTGAGGAAGAGGGAGAGGTAATAGCTGTCTTTAAGACAAGCGAAGACAAGTACGACGCCCTCTCCATAAAATTAAAAGAATTGCATAGTTATGAGATTCCGATGATAGTCGCTGTACCCATCGTAAAGGGGTCTCGAGAATACCTTTCCTGGCTCGAAGAAAGCCTTGAACAAGGAGTATAAGTGGTAACTAAATTGCAAGTTAGAGAAGCTCTCAAGAAAGTTATTGATCCGGAAATAGGGTTAAACATAGTAGATCTTGGACTTATCTATGACGTCCAGATAGAAAACGATGTAGCTCGCGTACGCATGACGCTTACAGTGCCGGGCTGCCCTCTGAGTGGAATGCTTACGAATCAGGCTGAGAAGGTCGTTCGGGAGCTTGACGGTATAAAGGACGTAAAAATTGAACTTACATGGGATCCGCCGTGGAACCCCCGCATGATGTCCGATGAAGCCAAGCGCAAGCTGGGCTGGGGCGGACAATAATCGTATAAGCTCCAATCTGACAATTACTTGAAAGCGAAGAACTTTTCGTAGTGCGGGGTCACCATAAAATTACTCCGTAATTTTATGGGGTAAAAAAGCTGGACAAAAGATGGTCAAAAGCCCCCCAAAAGATGGTCAAAAGTTGGTCAGAAGCTGGACAAAGAGCCACCGGGGGTGGCATTGGCCGAACGAGCGCTGGAAGCGCATGCCTTCAGCTAGAAGCCTACAGCTTCGGCAGACAGATTTCAGACCCGGGGTCCCCGCAAAGCTGCGCAGCAGATTTGCGGGGCAAAGGATTGATGGTTTTCAAGAAGCTCTCAAACAACGTCATTGCGAGACGGCTCCGAGCGGGCGAAGCAATCGCCTTAGCCACCACGAAACCTGACACGAAGAAAACCCCAAAAATAATCCTTTTTCATGTTGACTTTTTGCCAACGCCCGCTTAACATCCTCCACCACCAGGAGGATGGAATAAAAAAAGAAGATTTAATGCGTATTCAGCCTGATGACCCGAATCCCCAAAAACTTGATGAACAAGATTTGCTAGGGTTCATTGAAATAGCAGAGGAAGAAATTATACCCGAGATTGAAAGCTTTGAACCGCCTTTGATATACGGCATCTATGGCCGATGGGGAAGCGGAAAAACTTTTATGATGCGGGCGTTGGAGAAGTGTTTTAAAAATGGAAGTCGCAAAAACAAGTATGCCACAGTTTGGTTTGACCCATGGTGGTATGACCATGCGGATAAGGAGCAATTGTTTGTCGGTCTGCTCAATAAGATTCAGAAAACTCTCCAACCTAGAGGAAGCAAAATAAAAAAGGTTGGTTTGAACGTTGCTGCGGCGGGGCTATCTGCTGTCCGTCTTGCAACGGATATAGCCCTTTCTTGGGCGAGTGGGAAAATCGGTGCATCAGGTCCAAATACAAAAGATGCCGAAGAATACTTCAAGCAGTTCCAAAAACTATTGCTGAAGAATCAATTAGATGCGGTTGATGCAGTGGAAAAAACGCGGGATGCATTATGTAGTGCAATTAATGATGCCTTAAGCCCAAATAATGAAGTGCTAGTTCTTTTCATTGACGACCTTGATAGGTGTTTACCAGATAGAGCAATTTTGTTACTTGATCAACTTAAGAACTTCCTGAATTTATCGCGAGTAATAACTATTCTCGGCATTGATGACAAAGCATTTAGCGAAATGCTCCAATCACACTACAAATATTTTGAAAAGGGGTCCAAAGAGAATACAACAGAATCGTCAATACCAGAACCTACTAGGGATACTGCCCAACAATATCTAGAAAAAATTATTAGAAGACACTACCGGCTTGGTCCAGGAATTATTGGTAAACTTCTGGAAGGTTGCGAACAACTATCCGAGCTCAAAAATCATTACCAGACTATTGAAAGGATGCTTGCCTTTAGTGCTAACATACCTCTTTCTTTAAGGCAGATTAAAAGATCGTTGGAAAAGTTAGCATACATTTTTAATAATTGTTACTCTGAGAAAGAAGCAACCGAAGTTATATCCAGGTGCGGCATTGACCTCACAAGCAGATCGGTAATATATGGAATGTATCAAAGAATCATAGCGGAAAAAACATCTGAAGAAGGTTTACCTTCAATTCCCCAACCTCTACCTTTTAATATGGAGAATCTCTCCAGAGATCATATGACGGCTGTCTATGAAGGCATACTAGTTCATTTTTGGGGAGTTATAACTTTGTCAAACATCTATGACTTTCCACTCAACCCTAATACCTTCTCTAAAGGACCAATGAAAACTTTACGGCCACCTGCACATCAACTTAACAAGGTGTATGATTATTTTCGGGAAAAAGGGTGGCTCTAGTTTCGGCGATTGCTTCGTACCGCCGGAGGCGGTTCGCGGACTCCGTTCCGCCCATGCGCCCTCTGGCGGCTAGCTCGCAATGACAGTAAATTTCCCCCTCCCTGGTGTGAGGGGTATGATCCAGGGGAGCATTAGAAGGGGGCGGGGTAGCGTCAGGGGTGGCATTTGCCGAACGTGAGCGTTCGGCATACGCTTGTCTAGAGCGTACACCCCCTGCCAGCCTCCCCCATCGAGAGGGGAAAGAACTATTTTCATCTCCTCCCTATTCCGATTGTGGCGTATGCGGAGTCCCCGGACGTACACGGGCGATGTTATGTGGACGCCTGGGGTGTTACGCAGGGTCCCCGCTAAAGTACGAAGTAGTTTCGCGGGGCTTGAAGGGGTCCCCAAGCGAGTGCTCTGCAATCGCTTGGGGTATTACTTATATTGACATTTAGCGCGACATGGATATAGTTAGGTATGTCAATCGGGCGATTAGCTCAGTTTTGGTTAGAGTACTTGCTTGACATGCAAGGGGTCACAGGTTCAAGTCCTGTATCGCCCATTACTAAAAGCGGGGCAAGGCCCGGTGTCTGAAGCCAAGGAGCTTCTTAAACAACTTCAGTCCACTGACAAGAATATTCACGAGCTACAGACCCAGCTTGAAGCGATTCCCAAAAAAGTCGAAACCCTCGAAAAAGAGATAGAGAGACTGTACAAGATGCTCGAGGACTCCAAACAGTCGCTCGTCAACGCGCAGAAGGAGCTCAAGCTCTCGGAACTCAACTTGAAGAGCCAGGAAGAGGCAGTGGCAAAGTACAATTCCCAGCTCTTCAGCGCCCGCACGAACGAGGAGTACAAGGCGTTCCTGAAGGAGATTGAGACTGCAGAGACGCGCAAGAAGGAGACCGAGGATCAGATTATTGAGTGGATGGAGAAAATAGAGGAGATAGATGCAGATATTGCGAGGCGGCAATCGGAGATAAAAACGGAGGAAGGAACAAAGCGCGCCGAGATTGAACAGGAGAAAGCGCGCCAGGCCGATTTAGAGAAGCAAATCAAGGAGGAGCAGGAGAAGAGGGAGTCCCTTCGAGGAAAAACTCCTGCGGGTATGCTCTCGATCTACGACCGGATTGGAAAAAGCAAAGGCATTATTGCGGCCGCTCTGGTGCTTGACGACAACCGGTGTTCGGGATGCCTTAACCCCATACCGGCTCAGAAAGCGATTGAGGCTGAGCATTCCGAAGAAATATCGTTCTGCGAATACTGCGGCAGGATACTTCTTAAGTAAACACATGCTGGATGAGTGAGGAGGTGCAGTTTAATGAAGGAATTCATGATGAGCAAGCACACACTCCCTGAAAACGACAACTCGGCCGAAGCCTGGATAGACGGAGCGTCAAGCGGCAACCCCGGTCCTGCAGGCGCAGGCGCCGTGATTAAGGTAAGCGGCAGAAAAGCGGGTGAATGGCAGCTTGCGCTCGGCGAGACCACCAACAATATAGCCGAATACCAGGGCCTTCTGCTCGCTTTGAGAAAGGCTTTAGAGATGGGAATACATTCACTCGTCGTATACACCGATAGCGAGCTCCTGTTCAGACAGATGAAGGGAATATACAAGGTAAGAAACCCGGGAATTGCAAAGCTTTATCTTGAAGTAAAGGATCTTGAAAGAAGCTTCAAAATATTGAGGATAGAGCATGTCCCGAGGGAGCTTAACAAGGAAGCAGACAGGCTTGCCCGGAAAGCGAGGGGCGGATAGGGCAGATGAGCCGGGCCGCCAACCTTATCCCCTACCTTTCACTTATCGAACGCACCCTCCCCCGCTCTGCGCTTGAAGCTCTGACTGATTGTGCCGGAGGTCTTTTGTACGGACTGCAGAAGCATCGAAGATGTATAGTGGAGCGCAATCTGCATCTGCTGGGGCTGGGTATGGAATCAGAAAGGCTGGCAAGGGAGACTATCCGGAACTGGGCTGTATGCATATCCGACCAGTTGAGGAGTCTGTGGATGACGAAAGTCGAGCTTCTGGGAATGGTTGATGATGAAGCTTCACGAAATCTGGATGCAGCTCTAAGGAATCAAAAAGGCGTCGTGTTGATTACCTCCCATCTCGGCAACTACGAACTTGCCGGCTCCTGGCTTGCGGCACTCGGCTTTCCCGTGCATGCGGTCGTTGAGGAGATACCGGGAGGACATACGGATGCTATGTCCAGGATAAGGAAAAGATTCGGCATGAAGGTGATTGCGGAGTCGGATACCCGCGCCATGATGGACGTGCTCCGCAAGGGAAGGATACTGGTTCTGCTTGCTGACAGATGCTTCAGGGACGGAATGACTGCGGATTTCGGTCTTTCAAGGAGGAGGGTCCCTCTGGGACCTGCGCTTCTTTCCGCAAGAACAGGCGCTATCATTCAGACCGGCTATTTTGTTCTGTGCGGCGGGAAGAAACGCTACAGATGCCGCATTAATCCTGCGATGGATGTTCCGGCCGGAGGGGAATTGAGATTGAGGCTTCGTGAAACCACGACGAGGATTGTTTGCGAATTGCTTTCGGCGATAGTTCAATATCCCTCTCAGTGGTTCGTATTTCAGGACGAGTGGGAGAAAAACTTGACGAGCGGCGCTTGATGAGTATGCTTGAGAGAATGAACAAGGCACGTCTGGCAATACTCGCATCAGGCAGAGGAACGAACGCTGTCAGATTAATAGAAGCTTCAAAGGAAGGTTTCTTTCCTGCGGAAGTGGCAGCAGTAATCTCGGACGTCAAGGATGCACCCGTTCTCGCAAAGGCCAAAGAACTTGGCGTTGAAGCGCTTCATCTGGAACCGGGGCCCAAAAAGACCTACCTAGTTCCTGAAGTTGAGAAGGAGTGGGTAAGGGTGTTGAAGGAGTACCGCGTTGATTACATACTGCTTGCGGGTTTCATGAGGGTCTTAAAGCGGGCTTTTTTTGAAAGCTTCGCAAACCGGATAATCAACATTCATCCTTCTCTTCTTCCCTCTTTCAGGGGTCTTGACGCCCAGAGCCAGGCCTTGGATTTCGGAGTCAAGGTCTCGGGCGCAACCGTTCATTTCGTGGATGATTCGCTGGACTCCGGACCAATAATAATGCAGGAACCGGTTGAGGTGCGCGAAGACGATACCGTCCACACTCTTTCGAAAAGGATTCTGGAAGCCGAGCACAGAATCTATCCGGAGGCGGTAAAATTGCTTGTGGAAGGCAGACTCGAAATAAAAGGACGCAAAGTGAAGATACTTAAGGAGGAGCATGGCCGATAAACTAAGAATTGCGGTTGTCGGATGCGGCTCAAGGGCTCAAACCGTACACCTGCCGTATCTCAAGAAAAACCCCAGAGTCATCATCAGGGCTATATGCGATTCGGACGAGGCAAAACTTTCCTGGCTTGCCGACCGCTACCATCCTGAAGTTGCTACCACCGATTACAACGAAATCTTAAGGGACAAGGAGACGGATGCGGTGGTCATCAGTTCGCCGAACTACCTGCATCACCCAATGGCTGTAGCGGCGCTCGACTACTCAAAGCACGTGCTTGTCGAGATGCCTATGGCGCTCGATGAAGCGCATGCGCGCGAACTGATTTCTCATTCCAGGAACCGCAAAAGGGTTCTTGCAGTCGCCCATACCGAACATTTCAGACCCGACGCGATACTGATGCGACAGCTTGTTGAACGCAACGAAATAGGACAGGTGACGTACGCAAAGACAGGATGGCTGCGTTCTGCCCAGAAATGGAGTCTCGTGGGCTGGCGCAGGGAAAAGCTTTATTCAGGCGGCGGCGCATTCCTGACTCTTGGAGTACCGCTCCTTGATCTTTCGCTCTTTATACTCGGAGACAGGGAACCCTGCTCAATATCGGGCATGGCGTTCAAGCGCGATCCCGAGATGGAGGTCGAGGATTCAGCGGTCGCCCAGTTGAGGTTCGCGGATAACACCGTGCTTACCATTGAGGTAAGCTGGATAATACACGAACTGCGCGACATACTCTACTTCAATATCTACGGAACAAAGGGAGCCGCTCTGCTCGCACCATTCGAGATACACAAGGAGATGTTCTCAAGGCTCGTCAACGTAGCACCCGCTTTGAACAAGAAAAACGTGTATCCCTCATCATATCAGACACAGGCAAACGCCTTCGTCTCGGCTGCGCTCAAGAACACAAAATACCCGGTTCCTCTGGAGGACGCCCTGCTCCTCAACAGGATTACGGACGCTTTCTACAAATCGGTCAAGGAAAGAAAGGAAGTCTCATTAAGCTCCAGGAAACGCTGAACCGTTTCAAATGGGCTCTGGCCCTCGCCTCGGGGTTCATCCTGTCTTTTTCATTCGCTCCTTTTCCTACACGATTCATAGCCTTCGTTGCTTTTGTGCCCCTCTTCTGGATTCTCGACAACTCCAAGAAGGCTTTTCTATACGGCTGGCTCTTCGGAATGGGTCTTGCCGCAGGTCAAATGTGGTGGATTGTAACCCAGAATTATCCCTTAAGACCCTTCATACGCTTCCTCTTGATTGCAGGCGTGGTGCTGCTCGTCGCCTTCCTTGGACTCTTCCAGGGACTTTTCGCGTCCGTGACGAAAAGACTCGGGCTGTGGTCAGCCCCTTTAGCGCTGCCAGCCGTAGAGATGCTGAGGGAGCTTACCGATATCGCCTTTCCCTGGGAACTGCTGGGATACAGCGTTACGCCTTGGCCTTTGTTTACTCAGACCGCCTCTCTGTGGGGGGTATACGGTCTGGGTTCAGTAATAATGCTCGTGAACGTTTCCTTGTACAAGCTAATCAAGGAATGGGCAGACCGCAAACTCAGACTGAGATGGTCGTTAGCGCTTGCCGGAACCGTCCTGTTCGTTACAGGGTTCGGAGCCGCACGGCTTCTTAGCGTGCAGAGGAATTCAAGGGAGCTTAAGGTCGCCCTGCTCCAGCCGAACATACCCACAGTCATGAAAGGGTCGCTTGCAGAGCGGGACTCTCTGGTAAACGCAATGCTAGATCAAACAAGGGACGCGGAGAAAGGCAAACCCGATCTTATCTTGTATCCGGAAACCGCAACGCTCGCGGATTTAACAAGACCGTCCAGATACACCGACGGCTATCTCAGGCTGGCTGACAGCATCGATATACCAGTGGCTACCGGAATAATATACTGGGTCCAGGAAGCGACCCGCTGGAGATTTGCAAACTCGGCAACCGTTATCGACAAGGATGGAAGGATAGGAAAAATCTACATAAAGATCAGACTCGCCCCTTTCGGCGAAACGATTCCCTTCGAGAACGTCCTTCCGTTTCTCGCTAAGATTGACGTTCAAGGCGGACATCATTACAGAGGAAAGGAGTATGTGGTGTACGAGGATGCGCCCGTTCCTTTGTCCTTTCTCATCTGCTACGAATCCATATTTCCACTTCTAACGAGAAACTTCGTTCACAAGGGCGCAAGACTCCTCTGCAACGTCACGAACGATGTATGGTTCGGCCAGGCGGAAGGACCACGACAGCACGCGGAGATGGCAGTTCTGCGCTCGGTCGAGAACGGGGTGCCCTTGATAAGAGCGGCAAACAACGGCATTTCTATGATTGTAGACCCTTATGGAAGAGTGCTTAAGCAGAGCCCGTTGATGGTAAAAACAATAGTCGAGGGAAAGGTCCCCCTTGCAGTAGGTCCCACAATATACACCGTTTTCGGATTCCTTTTCCCCTACATTGCGGCGGCTGCCGTGATTTCTCTATTAGTCGTCAAGCGAGTCCGGAAAGGTGGACGAACCAGGCAGCAAGCTGCGAGAGAACAAGATTCCCCTCGACAATGGTCTCAAAGAAAACGTCGGAGTAGTTAGATTCGCTTCTGGTCAGCCATAATGCAATAAAGGCGTAAACCAGGTTGACTATGAGGAAAAGGGATACCGCAGAAGTCCAGCCAAGGATGAAGGAGAAGACCATAGAGCATGCGGACAGCGCGAGAACAAAAGCGCCGAGCCTTCTTGTCCTGCTTTCTCCGACGAGAACTGCCACAGTTTCCCTGCCGACCATCCTGTCGCCCTGGACGTCCCTGATGCTGTAGACAAGCGAGCGCGTGAATGCGAGGCTGAATACGAAGAACGCTGCGATTCCTGTGGCCGGAGTAAAGCGGGATCCGCTGGCTGGAACCACCAGCAGCGCGATTATTACGGTCCAAGCCATGCCGAGGAACAAGTCTTTTGAGCCCGGGATATCCATGAGCCTTCGCGGTCCGACTCTTCCTATCTTGAAAAGCTCCATGCGGTATACAAGACCGAGGAGGGACATGGCGAATATAATGATGAACGCCAGCGGGCCAAGGAAGTACGCGAAAACGAGTGACGATGCCGTCGCAACAATCCCGAGGGTCAAAAGAAGTCTTCTGAATCGCTCGTAGAATCCCACCCTTGCAGGATAGTTAATCTCCGTAGTGAAACGGTCTGTGAAATGGTTTAAAAGATGCATGGCAAAGATGTATGCGGCCACTATTATCTGATAGGGCAGTTCAGGTTCAATACCCTGAAGACGCGACGCGGCATACAACAGCTGCGCCGCTCCAAACGCAACCAGGATATTGCTGCGAACAATAAACCTCCAGAATTCAAGCAAGAACAATAGAAAAGAAGGTTTTACCGCGACCGTGACGTCGAGGGAATGAAGAATCCTTCTTATCATCCAAGATGGAGTCGAGGCTCCCGCGGCAACGCCAACGGTTTCGAAGCGAGCCAATTCCTTACGAGGCAGATCGGCTTCCGTTTCAACCTGGAAAGCAGGTATCCCTTCATTCTTCGATATCTCAACCAGTCTTTGAGTGTTGGCGCTCTGGAAACCGCCTACTATGACCAGAGCATCGACCTCCCTTGCGAGTCTGCGGACCTCATTCTGCCGCTCGTCCGTCGCACCGCATATTGTTTCATATATCTCGGCGTCAGGTCTTAGAGCCAGAAGATGGGTCACAAGCTCCTTCCAGAGCGCTATGTTCTGAGTAGTCTGGGCCATGAAGGAAATCTTATCTGAAGTCGGGATTGTTGAGATAACGGCATCTAGTTCTTTTCTGTCTTTTACAATGCTCGTTCTTCCCTCGGCATGCGCGGCAATCGCCTTCACTTCTGAATGCTCGCTGTCGCCGAAGAGTATGACGTGCATGCCCAATCTCACGGCTCTTTCGGCCAGTTGTTGAACCCTTGCGACCTTCGGGCATGTCGCGTCGATTATCTTTAAGCTTCTATTTCTGAGAGCCGCTTTAGCCTGCGGGGTCACGCCGTGAGACCTTATTATTACGGTTGCCGATTCTGGAATATCCTCTATCTTTTTTGCTATTCTGACCCCCCTCTGTTTAAGAATCTCAAGCACCTGCGGATTGTGAATCAGCTCACCAAGAGTATAGAGGTTGTCGCCGTGTATGGCCTCTTCGAATGCTAGGTTTACAGCGCGCCGAACCCCGTAGCAAAAACCTGAGGTTCTTGCTACTTTAATCTTCACGTTTTTTTTGAAGGTCTTGCAGAATTGCGTTCCGCAGCTATCGTGTCGAGGTCTTCGTCCGAAACTGGAGTGGGATAATCTCCGGAAAAGCAGGCTGTGCAGAAGTTCATCTTCCTGTCCCCGGCTACCGCTTTTACCATATCTTCGTAGTCCTGATATATCAATCGGTCGGCACCGATAAGACGCTCTATCTCCTTAACGGAATGGTCCTTTGCTATGAACTCTTCCCTTGTTGCCATGTCTATTCCGTACACGCACGGGAATCGAAGTGGTGAACCGTAGGTCGCATAATAGACCTCCCGAGGTCCTGCCTGACGGACGAGCTTAATGAGTTCGAGAGCGGTGTTGCCTCGAACTATAGTATCGTCCACTAAGAGAACGCGTCTTCCTTCCAGTTCGCTCCTGACAGGGTTGAACTTCTGCCTGACGGACGAACGCCTCTCGGTCTGAGTAGGCATTATGAAAGTCCTCTGTATATATCTGTTGCGGATAAGACCCTCGGAAAGACGCCATCCTGTTTCCTCGGATACTGCAATGGCTGCCGGTCTTGCCGTATCCGGAACCGCGGATACGACATCCGGCTTAATGCCTGCCTCCAGGCATTTTTTTGCAAGAAACGCGCCCAGTCTTCTTCTTGCTTCGAGAACGCCTATACCGTCCAGCACCGAGTCCGGCCTGGCGAAATAAACCCATTCGAAAATACAGGGTCTGTGTTCGCTTTCGGCGATTTTCTTCCGCGTCACCTTGCCGTCAGCTCTCACGTGTACGGCCTCGCCCGGTTCAACGTCTCCCTCGCTGTGAAATCCGAGGAAATCAAAAGTTACGGTTTCTGATGAAAAGATGACGGATTTATCCTTTCGGCCCATGACAAGCGGTCTTATGCCGTAAGGGTCTCTGAACGCAAGCAGGCTGCCGTCGCCCATCATTGTTATGACGGAATATGCTCCGCGAACGCGGTCGAACACTCCCTTGACCGCATCAAACAGGTTCTCCGAAGTAAACGTGTCGATGTCCTGATGAACCAATTCGTCCGCAAAAACATTCAGTATCGATTCCACGTCGCTAGTCGAATTGAGCTTCCTGCGGTGAACCTTTTCGAGTTCCTGCTTGAGCGAGAAGAAATTGCTGACATTGCCGTTATGAACCATCGCTATCCCGAACGGATAGTTTACATAGAAGGGCTGGGCATCCTCTGGCGAGCCGCGGCCGATTGTGGGATAACGGGTCTGGCCTATACCCGATCTGCCGCGCAGCCTTTCAAGGTTCCTGCGCTGAAATATAGATTGAACAAGACCAATACCTTTCTTCAAGTGGAGTATTCCGTCGAAAGTCGCTATGCCTGCGGCGTCCTGGCCGCGGTGCTGAAGGGTCAAAAGACCCTCGTAAAGATCGTATCCCGCCTCCTTTTCCGTGTTAAGGATTCCTACAACCCCGCACATCAGGTACTGCCTTTCGAGGATGAATCCGAAGCCTGTCCGGTCGAGGAAGCTGAATCCTTAGGAGTATCTTTTTTGACTGTGTCCCTGGGATCAAGCATCTGGAGTTTCTCCTTCGCCATTTCCCTCAAGAAATCGGGATCGGAATGCAGCTTCTGCACCTTCTGTCTGGTAAGCTCGATCTCGGCTTCAAGATGCGTAATACGCTTTTCCAATTCCGATTCCTTGCTCTTCAGTTGAATGAGTCTTACGAGACCGTTTGGACCTGCAAGAAAAAGGATGGATACGACCGCAACAACCGCTATCACAACAAGCCAGCGCCCTCCCTTCTTCATGCAAAAATCCTTGTTCCGTAGAAGGGAGCGGCCAGCTCCTCCTCAATCCTTAAAAGCTCATTGTACTTGGCTACTCGTTCTGACCTCGTCGGAGCGCCTGTCTTGATTTGGCTAACGCTGGCGCCAACCGCAAGATGGGAGATTGTAACATCTTCGGTTTCGCCTGAACGGTGCGAGAGCACGGTGTGGTATCCTGAATCCTGCGAAAGCCTTATGGCGTCAAGGGTCTCGGACAGAGTGCCTATCTGATTCGGCTTTATGAGCACGGCATTAGCGATTCCTTGTTCTATTCCTCTGCTTATTATCTCTGGATTTGTCACGAATATATCGTCGCCTACTAGCTGCAGCCTGTCGCCGAGACGTGTCGTCAAAAGCTTCCAGCCGTTCCAGTCATCCTCCGCAAGACCGTCCTCAATGGTAACAAGAGGATATCGTTCCAGGAGGGTCTCGTAAAAATCAATCAAACCGCCGGCATCGAGCTTTTTCTTTCCGAGAATATAGGAACCCTCCTTGTAGAATTGGCTTGCCGCAACATCGAGCGCTAAAAACACCTCTTCGCCCGGCTTGTAGCCCGCCTTTTTAATGGCTTTGACAAGAAGCGCGAGAGCTTCTTCGTTGTCCTTGAGATTGGGCGCGAATCCGCCTTCGTCGCCTATCCCTGCGCCGATGCCAATATCCACAAGCTCCTTCTTGAGCGTGTGATAAATCTCCGAGCCTGCCCTGATGGCGTCGGAAAAACTCTCGAAGCCTGCTGGCACGAGCATGTACTCCTGGAAATCAAGATTATTCGTGGCGTGCGCTCCGCCGTTTATCACATTGAGGAGGGGAACCGGAAGCATGTATCCGACTATGCCGCCGAGATAGCGATACAAAGGAAGACCGCAGCTTTCAGCCGCCGCCTTTGCTACGGCGAGAGAGGCGCCAAGGATAGCGTTGGCCCCGAGCTTGGATTTATTGTCAGTACCGTCCAGATCGAGCAGAATAGTATCTATGAGCATCTGGTCGTAAGGGGATTCTCCGACGAGTGAGTTTCTGATTGAAACGTTCACGTTTTCTACCGCTTTGAGCACTCCCTTTCCGCGATACCTCTTTTCATCTCCGTCGCGCATCTCCAAAGCCTCGCGCGCGCCGGTAGATGCGCCCGAAGGAACAATAGCGCGGCCAGTAGAACCGTCAGCAAGAATGCATTCGACCTCAACGGTGGGAAAGCCTCTTGAATCGAGAACCTCGCGGCCGATTAACTCTGATATCTCGGACATAATTCTCCTTTATGACTCGCCTGACAAGCTGTTATATTCAGCTCTGCGTTCAGGGTAAAGAGGAAAACTCTCGCAGAGCGCCTTGACCTGCGCCTTTACTCTGGGATATACGCTTTCATCATCGATGTCAGAAATAAGTTCATTTATTAATGCGGCGACCTGAGCCATCTCAGCCTCTTTCATGCCTCTGCTCGTCAGCGCAGGCGTTCCAAGACGTATTCCGGATGCGACGAACGGTTTTTCCGGATCGTACGGGATGGTGTTGCGGTTGCAGGTTATCCCGACTCTTTCGAGACGGTTCTCGGCTTTTCTGCCCGTAACGCCTTTGGGCCGCAGGTCGACCAGCATAAGGTGGGTGTCAGTGCCTCCGGCAACCATGCGGAAGCCGTGTTTAGTAAGTTCCTCTGCCAGTTTCTTTGCATTCAAAATGACCTGCTTCTGGTAGGCGGTGAAATCGGGTGACATGGCTTCCTTGAAAGCGACCGCCTTCGCAGCGATAACGTGCTCAAGGGGGCCGCCCTGCATTCCGGGGAAGCTGACCTTGTCTACGGTCTGGGCGTACTGTTTTTTACAGAGGATGATGGCTCCGCGAGGTCCGCGAAGGGTTTTATGCGTTGTAGTAGTGACAATGTCCGCATAAGGAACAGGAGATATGTGGAGCTTTGCCGCTACAAGACCGGCAATGTGAGCCATGTCAGCGACAAGGCTTGCACCTACATCGTCTGCAACTTCGCGGAAACGGTCGAAATGCATTGTGCGCGGATAAGCGGATGCGCCGGCGACGATTATCTTCGGCTTGACCTCGCGCGCCTGCTTTGCAAGCGCATCGAAGTTTATCTGTTCGGTCTCAGGGTCTACCTGATACTGGACTACGTTGAAGAATCTGCCTGAAAAGTTTATCGGATGACCGTGGGAAAGGTGTCCGCCGTGCGAAAGATTAAGGCCCAGAAGGGTATCCCCGGGATTACCCAGAGCGAAGTAGGCTGTCATGTTTGCCGTGGTTCCGGAATGAGCCTGAACGTTTGCGTGCTCGGCTCCGAAAAGCTCTTTTGCACGTTCTATGGCAAGGCGCTCGGATTCGTCCACGAATTCGCAGCCGCCGTAGTAGCGTCCGTACTTGGAGTAGTCCATCTCGCCCGATTCCTTATCCCATTGATAAGGGTAGCCCTCGGCGTACTTGTTCGTAAGAACCGAACCGAGTGCGGCAATAACGGCTTCGGATACGAAATTCTCGGATGCAATCAATTCAAGCCCTGAATGCTCGCGGTCGGTCTCCTTCTTTATTGCCGCAAACACTTCAGGGTCTGTTTCATACAATTTCTTAGCGTTCATCAAACCTCCTTATAGAAATCAACTCTTTTCTCAGAGAACTCATGCCGCGTGAACATCAAACACTATCACTCTATTTTTAACAAAATCTTGAACTCACATTTTATTCCCCTTACGCTTTAAGTCAAGTTCAATGTTTTATTAAAGTTGACAAAACTCCGGCCTTGGTTTAGAATTTATTCTATGTTTAATTGCGTATTGGTTCTTCTCTTCAATGCAGGCGGCTGGACGTCCGTACATGAATTCGAATCAAAACTGCATCCTTACAAAAGAACAGAGACAAGACTGATAACGGAAACCCGGCCGGGCGAGTTAACCCACGTAGTTTATGGTTTTCTGCCTCACTGGCGCGGTTCCGGAACATGGGATTTGAAGCTCAATCTTTTGACTCACCTTGCCTGGTTCGGCATAGAACTCGACTCTACAGGGCTCATCAAGGAATACAACGGCTGGCCAGAGGACTGGCAGTGGCTCAAAGAACACACTCAAGCCTCAGGTGTGAGATTCGATCTGGCGGTCACATGCTTCGACTGGAGCGGCAAGAAGGTCCATACGCTGCTTGCAGACAGCGCTGCAAGGGCAACCGCTATCCAGACAATACTTGCCGATGCTGAGGGATGCAACGGTGTAAACATAGACTTCGAGCGGCCTTCCATGGATGACCGCGACGGATTCGCGCAGTTTCTTGAAGACCTCAGGGATTCGCTTCATCAGAGGGGAATGACTCTTTCCGTAGACCTGACGGCGGTCAACTGGGGCGAGCGGTTCGACGTCGCGAGGATATCAAAAGCAGTGGACTATATCTTCATAATGGGCTACGACTTCCATTATCCGGGCAGCCCTAATGCTGGACCCGTGGCGCCTCTAGATGCGGAGACCTACAACATTAAAAAGACCGTCGACTACTATATCGAGCAGTCCGGAGGGCTTTCCGAGCGCTTCATCCTCGGGGTCCCTTATTACGGCTACGACTGGTCCGTTGCGGACACGGAACCCTATGCAGCAACCAAGGCTCAGGGCACGGCTTATATCTACAGCACTTGCGAGTCCCGCGCCGAGCAGTACGGCCGCAAATGGCACGAAGCGACCTCCTCGCCCTGGTTTTACTACAAATCGGCAGAAACACTTCGTCAATGCTGGTTCGAGGATACTTTAAGCCTTTCCCTGAAATTCGATTTATTGAAGGGAAAAAACCTCAGAGGCGCAGGCATATGGGCTCTCACTTACGATAATGGAAGAGACGAACTCTGGAATCTCCTGGCAAGATTTTTTACCACAGGAATAGCCGAAAAACCAGCGACGGATGCAGAGAAGATTCTCCTTCTGCCGGGCATGGTTTCGAGATCGGACGTAAGAAACTTTCTAACTGTTAATCCAGAGTATAAGGCCTACGACGTTTCGGGCCGGATGCTTGAAAATCCTCAAAGGGGCGTGATATTCCTGAGGAGTGACACAAGATCGATAAAGGTTGTGGTTACCAAATAAAAGCTCAGTCGAACTTACGAAGAGCCTGCAGGAATTCCATTGCTGCCTGCCGGGGATCTAAGGCTCCAAATATGGCGGAGATGACGGCTACGCCGTAACAGCCAGCATCCATTAGCTCCGCAACCTTGTCTGGCGTGATTCCTCCGATTCCGTAAACAGGGACCCTGCTTTCTCTGACCAGTTCCTTGAATATGGGTAAGTCGATGGATGCCTTTTCCTTGGTCGTCGAGGGATAAGGGCTGAGAAGACCTGTATATGAAACGTCTCCCTTCCCCAATCTTCTCATCTCCTCGATTGCGCCGTAGACGGATACGCCGATGATTGCAGAATGCCCCAGGACCCTTTTTGCCTCGTCTATGCAAGCGTCATCCGCACCGAGATGGACGCCATCTGCCGATATCTCGCGGCAAAGCTCAGGCGAATCATTAACCACTAGGAGTGCACCGTATCTCCGGGTAAGCTTCCGGATCTTGAAACCCAGGTCGAGCCGCTCCATAAATGGCGTCTGTTTGAACCTGAGCTGCAGGAACCGTACGCCTGCGTCAAGCACTGATTCAATGACTGGGGCAAGGCGCGTATTGGGCAGAACCTTTTCGTCCGTTACGGCGTAGAGACGAGGAAGATCCCCTGGAGGAGAAGGTTGAGAGCAAGAGCCCGAATTGGATTCTTTCGCAGACATTATTTCTGCTTCGGCAGACTTTATCCCCGCATTGCCCTGTCGAAGGCGGACCAGAACGGGTCAACCCTTGGATGTTCAAGCGCCTGCCGCCTGCCCTCGCGGATAGAGGTTATTCCGTCGGAAGAGGAAAGGAACCTTCCTATCTGGGTTATCGGAGTGTTGCGGCTCTCCATATGCCTGGAGAAAGCCTCCCAGTGTTCGGGTACTACTGCCAGAATGAGCGTTCCTTCGCTTATCGATATTTCAGGCTGCATTCCGAACATCTCGCATATTGAGCGCACCTCAGGATAGACGACTACCTTTTCGAATTCCAGTTCCAGCCCGACGCCTGAAGCCTCAGCCATTTCTATCGCCGCACCGATAACCCCGCATTCAGTTGCATCATGCATAGCTCGAACGCCTTTATCGCGCACGCCGAAGCGCGCAGCAGCCAGCGCATCGTCCACTGTGCTCATGAGATTGAATATCTCCCAGCCTTTTTTTGCCGTAGCCTCGCCGAGACGGTCCTTTATCTTATCCTGAAAGAGACGGCTGAATATCCCTACTGCCTCGACCGCCGCGCTCTTGGTCATGGCGAGTACGTCTCCCGGCTTGGCCATCTGAGGTGTTATGTAGGAATCCTCGCCGCCTACCGCGATGAAGGTGGCTCCGCCGACCATAGGATAATCCGTACCCGTGTACCGCGCAGTGTGTCCGCCTATTACTGCAGCACCGTATTTTTTTGACTCACGGTCAAACACCTTCCACACCTTTGCGAACTCCTCCTCCGTAATGCTCATAGGCAGATTGAAATCAACGACAACGTACGAAGGCGCTAATCCTGAGGTTGTAACGTCGGACGCCAGGATGTGCCATGCGAACCATGCCGCTTCCTCCCATCCGTATGGCGGTACGATGTATATCGGGTCTGTGGTGACAGCCATAACCTTTCCGGGAGAAGTGCGAACGATGGAAATATCCACCCCGTGGTGAGGTCCAACTAGAACCTCAGGACGGCTTGCTCCCAGTGAAGGATATATTACCGATTTGAAGAATTCAGGCGATATCTTGCCTATATCTGGAAATTTGGCTCCACGATTCAAATCTGCTCCTAGGTTAGTTGAGTTACAATGATGTAAGGCAGATTATATGGTCTTTTACGCTTTTTGTCAAAGAAAAAAGGGTGCGCGAAGCACCCTTTAGAAAATCCAATGGCCGATAGACTTACTTTACTATAGTCTTGGCTGATACAGCGCCTTGAGCGGTTTCCAGTCGGCAGAAGTAAACTCCGCTTGTCGCTTTTGAACCCGCGTCGGTGATGCCGTTCCAGCTGACGTTGTATTGACCGGCACTGTACATTCCATTGACGAGATTCTTTACGAGTGCTCCTGATGCGTCATAGACCTTCAGCGAGACAATGCCTGCAGTGGGAACTGAGTACGTGATTGTAGAACTGGCGGAGAGTATAGATGACACTGTGATTAATAAGGGAGAGGAGGAGGAGTTCTCCTCGATGCCGGCATAGAGAGGCTCGTTGCTTTGAGCGTGATATACCTCGGAGTCGCCGTCTGAGTTGTTAATGAAAACCATGTGGCCAATGCCCTGGGCATCGCATGTAAAGTAACGGCCAAAAATAACCGCATCGTTAAAGCTATTGTCGGTCACGCGGCCTATGCTCCATATCCCTGAGGCATTTGTCGCGTAGAACATCTCTGCATCCCCGGGCTCCGCTGCCATGTATGCAATGTGGGCTTTCGAGGACGGATCTATGAAGATGGTCGGATATAGATTGTTATAGCTTGTGCTGGTTACCTTGCTCTCCTGCCAGGTCCCTGTCACGTCGTTGGCATAGTATATCTGATTGAAGCTTCCATCGCTCTTCGCAAAGGCTACATGAGCCTTATCGTTTTTATCAAGAACGACGAATGGGTACGAGTTGGCGCCCATAGAACCTGCAACCATCACAGGCGCAGTCCAGATGCCTGCAGTTTTGTAAGTGTAATGAAGCTGGGAACCGTTTCTGTAGACTATGCGGGGATTGCCGCTTTTATCCAGGGCCATCCAGGGAAATTCATCATCCGAACCATTATCCGTTACCTGCTCGGATATCCACGAACCAGATACATTGTTGGCGTAGAATATCTCCTGGTCGCCGCCGATATTTTTCGAGTATACGACATGAACGAACCCCGAATTATCGAGAGCAATAACGGGTCTCTCATCATCATTGGCATCGTCTGTAATCCTTTCGGTACTCCAGCTCGCAGGACTACCCTTAGTGTATGATATCTCATTATCAGGAACGTCCTGCCACATATGAGCAATATGGGCGGTCTGTTCACCATATTTTGCAGCTATATCGTATCCGATATCGTTATGGCTGTTGTCGGTAACCCTCGAAGTTGTCCATGAACCAGAAAAGTTGTTGGCAACAAAAATCTCATAATCAGGGTCATGATTAACATACACAACCAACAAACCAGATTGGATTGCTGAAATAAAAGGATAGTCGTCATGAGATGTGTTATCGGTCACTTTATCTATTGTCCACGTAGCGGCAAAAGAGAAATGAACGAGCCCGGACATCAATAAACCTATTATTAAAAGACACTTACGCATTATATTCTCCTTTTTTATTGTTTATCCATACTTTCGCTTTCGCTGCGTCCTCCTTTTTGTGAATAATTATAAGGGAGGAATCTTTCAATGCCTCCTTCTTTTATATATGTTTATTTTAAAATAGCTTTGGCTGATGCTATCTTGCCTGACGTTTCAAGGCGGAAAAAGTACACACCGCTCGTGGCTCTGAGACCGGAATCGGTCGTGCCGTTCCAGCATATGTTGTATTGACCAGCGTTGTGCAGTCCATTGGCAAGAGTTTTCACAAGCGAGCCTGATGCATCGTAAACCTTTAAGGAAACACTACCTAATACGGGGACAGAGTATTGAATGGGCGAGTTGATTGATGAGAAAGGTCCAACCGTAATGGATGGAGAGTAGGGTGAGATAGGCTTTTCTTCTACTGCCACATAAAGAGCTTCGTTACTCTTAGCGTGGTAGATCTCCTGGTCGCCGTCAGAACTGTTATAAAAGAAGATATGACCGACGCCGGAGGCATCGCACGTGAAGAAGCGTCCGAACTGGGCCATATCATTTGCAGAATTATCCGTGACGCGGCCCGAGTTCCATACCCCGGCAGCATTCGTCGCATAGAATATCTCCGCATCCCCTGCTTCACCTGCGACATAGGCAATATGCATCTTGTCGTGCGGGTCGACGAAAAGAGTCGGATATATGTTGTTGTAGCTCGTGCTCGTTACCTTGCTCTCCTGCCAGGTTCCCGTCACATTGTTGGCATAGTATATCTGATTGAAGCTGCCGTCGCTCTTGGCGAAAACAACGTGGGCGAAATTGTTCCGATCAAGAAGTATGAAAGGGTATGAATCGACGCCCGCCGAGCCTGCGACAGATACAGGAGAGGTCCAGATGCCTGCTGTTTTGTGCGTATAATGAAGATGTGAGCCGTTTTTATAGACTATACTGGGATTGCCGCTATTATCGAGGGCCATCCATGGGTCATTATCGTCCGAAGCGTTATCCGTTACCTGCTCCGATATCCACGAACCTGAGACGTTGTTGGCGTAGAATATCTCCTGGTCGCCGCCTATCTGCTTTTTAAAGACAATGTGGACAAACCCTGATTTATCCAGGGCAATTGAAGCCCAGACGTCATCGTTTGCGTCATCAGTAATACGAGTAATATCCCAGCTTGTCGAAGAGCTACCTCTGCAATAGGATATCTCCCGGTCCGGAACATCATTCCACTGAAAAGCGATATGGGCTACCTGTTCGTCATACCTGGCTGCGATGTCGGTCACGCCATCCAGTCTATTGTTATCGGTAACCCTCGCTGACGTCCAGGAACCCGAAAAGTTGTTGGCAAAAAAGACTTCGTAATCCGGGTCCTGGTGTGCATAAGCAACCATAAGACCTGACGATACAGAAACAACCAACGGGTACACATCCGGTTCGGTGTTGTCAGTGACCTTTTCGACTGTCCAAGAAGCCCCGAAAGACGGTGTGGAAAACCCGACAATCAGGAATAAGGCTGTCATTACTAGATATTTACGCATGCTGTTGCTCCTTTTATGTTTTTTTTCCCATACTTTCGCTTTCGCTTTGCACTCCGTTCAGATACCACTTATAGAATACATTGGTTTTGGTCATTTGTCAAGGATTTCAAGGAGTTACAACTCTTCTTAGGATAAAAAAGGGGCATCCAATGGATGCCCTTTTTTATTAACTTGTAAATTTTACTTGAGGATTGTCTTTGCGGACACGCTGGTATTGCCTGTCTGTATACGGAAGAAGTATACTCCGCTTGTTGCTTTTGAACCTGCGTCGGTGATGCCGTTCCAGCTGACGTTGTATTGACCGGCGTTGTGCAGTCCATTGACGAGTGTCTTTACGAGAGAACCCGATGCATCGTAAACCTTGAGTGCAATACTGCCCGATTCAGGTAAAGAGTAACTTATACCGGAGTTCGATGAAAGGATGGAAGGAACCGAAAGAGTAACAGGTGAAACGGGAGCGACCTCTTCCAAGCCTTCAGACAAGGGTTCGTTGCTTTGAGCGTGGTATATCTCGTCGTCACCGTCGGAGTTGTTCCAGAAGAAGATATGACCGATTCTGTTTGCGCCAATGGTAAAGAAGCGACCTAAAAAAGCAAAATCATTAACGCTGTTATCGGTCACGCGA
>JAAYVC010000048.1 GCA_012517375.1 bacterium
GTGCGCGAGAGATTTTCGTAAAGATTGGGGCAAAGGATGGAATTAAGCTCTGTGACACCAAAATCGCCCTTGCCAGACAGAAGCTAGCCGGGCAGGAAAATCCCCCCACCCAGCCTCCCCCACAGAGTGGGGAGGGGAATTAAGGTAAAGAAGGTGAACCACCATTTCTCCCTCCTTTGTGGGATGGGAAGTATAGGAATGCTGAATCTCAATGACCATAACTTTTTACTCCCTCTCCTGCTAGGAGGTGAATAGTGGAATTCAATATTGACCAACAATCCTCCCTCCCCTGGTGGGAGGGACAGAGGTAGGGGATCCGTAACATTTCCCCCCACCCAGCCTCCCCCACGAAGTGGGGAGGGAAGAAAGGAATGTAATTAGTGAAAAAGAAACTGACACCACTTGCCAAAAACCTTCGAAGACGCTTGACCGATGCGGAAACCAAACTCTGGCACTGCATCAATCGAAGATCACTTGGTTTAAAATTTCGCAGACAATGCCCGATAGGTAAGTATATTGTAGATTTTGTCTCATTTGATTCAATGGTCGTAGTAGAGGTCGATGGTGCAGGTCATCTTGAATCTGAATCGGATGTGATTAGAGACGAATGGTTAAAATCTCAAGGTTTTAAGGTGTTGAGATTCTGGGATAACGAAATTCTGAATAATATCGACGGTGTACTGGTCAAATTAAGTGAAGAACTCCCTCCCACCCAACCTCCCCCACAAAGGGGGTAGGGCTAGCCGCCGGAGGCGGCATTGGCGGAACTGCGTTCCGCAAAAAAGCGAAAGTCGCTAATCTCCCAACGCTCCCTCCCCTGGCGGGAGAGGGAGGGGGACCCGTAACACTCGTAACACCCGTAACACCCGTAACACCCGTAACACCCGTACCCCTACGGGGTATTCTCATAGGCAGCTTTAATCACAAGGAAATAACACCCGTAACACCCGTAACACCCGTAACACCCGTAACGCCCGTAACACTTTCGCTCCTCAACCTCCGCAATGCCCGCACTCACCCTTTCCTGAGCAGATTCCTGCAAATCCTTAAGCAGTATAAATTCTCTAATAATAATTATTATAAAAGGTTTACCTGCTTGACAAGTTGATTATAAATGGTATTATTGAACCATGTTGGAGTGGCTTTTTAAGAAACGGCGAAGCCACGCAAACAACCAGACACTGAGGAGGCAGGGCAGGTTGTTGTGGCTAATTGCATGCGCGGCTATATCTGCTCTGCCGCTTTTGATAGAGCTCTTATACATCCTTTGTACAAGACTGCCCGCGAGGTTCATTGTCACTGCACCTTCCATTCCCGCCATCGCCGTGATATGGTGCGCGCTGACTATCTACGACATCGCAAGGCTCGAAAAATACAAGCGTGAGCCGTTCCTGCTTTTGTACTGGATGCTTGCCTTTGCAGGTCTTGCGCTGCTCGACATTGCCGGCTACGTTATTTTCCTTGTAAGCGGACTGCCTTATCTTCTTAATCTCATTATCCTCGTTCCTGTTGGAGCGACGGTAGCGGCATGCTTCTGGGGACAGCGTTATATCGCTCTCCTTGAGACCGAAAGAGCGAGGGAAGATGAGTAGCGGTCTTGCTTTAGCGCTTCTGATAACCGTAAGCTCCCTTGCAGCGCTCTTGAGCGCGGCTATAGCCGCATACTCGCTCGTGCGGTCGCGGTTCGTGACCGAAGGTCTCGAAGAAGAAGTCAACAAACTCAGAAAATGGCTTAACGAATCGGCCGTATACCTGAACGGGCTGCCTGCAACGAACGCGCGGAAGAAAAATCTGATACTCTATTCCGCATTGAAGCTCTACAGCGAAGAGAAATATGCAAAGGCAATTCCCGCACTGCGGGATGCGTCCTTGCTGGCTACTGAGGACGACGAGCGGTGCGCGTTTCTCAACCTGGTGGGCCTCAGCCAGATCAAGGGGGGCAACCTTCTTGATGCGGAGAAGACGTTCCTCGAGATGATAGTGCTTGCCGAGAACAAAGAGCTCGACGAAGCGCTGGCTGCGGCATTAGGCAACATGGGCTATATCTATTTCGTCCAGTCGGACCTTTCGCAGGCGCTCGACTTTCTGCAGAAAGCATTGAAGATTGATGAGGAGACGAAGAACCTGAGAGGACAGGCCAGAGACCTTGGCTATATCGGGAAGGCTTACTTTGCGCTGGCAGAGCAGAAGAAGGTTTTCAACAACTACAAGAAGGCGTTCGAGCACTACGAGAAGGCGCTCAAAATCCACGAAGAGACCGACTACCGCGAAGGCCAGGCCCGCGAACTGGGCAATATCGGGGGTTTTTATCTCGCAATCGGCGATTCCCGAAAAGCGCTCGATTATTACGAGAAGGCGCTCGATGTTGCAGCGGAAATAGACAACCTTGAGCTGCAGTTCAACCACCTCAACGGTCTCGCCATAATCAACAAGACATTGAAGAACGATTCGAAAGCGCTCGCGTGCTACGAGAAGTCTTTAAGAATAGCGGAGCGCATGCCGGATCCGGGGATAAAAGCCGGCACTCTCGCAAAGATGGGCGCGCTGTGCATCGAGATGAGGAACTACAAGTACGCTCTCGATTGCTTTCAGAAGGCGCGCGATATATACGCGAAAACGGGTCCTGCGGACAAGGTTGACGCATGCAACAGCAGCATCAACCTTGCCAGACAGTCGCTGAACGGGCATTCCTAATAATCATCCTTCCTTTATCCGGACAAAAAAGGCGTCTCAAGAGAAGTTGATTCCATCCTGAGCAAGGGGTTGCCTTCCAAAACCATCTCGATAGACTTCAAACAGCATGAATTTCGTAAATCATAATCTTTATCCGGACGGGGCGCCCGCGCCGGTGCACAGCAGCGGAGCGGGGTTAAAATGTTTGATTTGATACGCGACGCGTTCGTGCGGCTCAAGCGAGAGCTCGCAGGACGCGGCAGTCTTTCGGAAAAAGAGATAAAGGAGTTTCTGCGCACTCTGCGGCTTACCTTGCTCGAGGCGGACGTCAACTACAAGGCGGCAAAGGCTTTCATAGAGCGGCTGGACTCAAAGCTCGCGGCAACGGAGATATACAAGTCGCTTGCGCCGGGAAGGCAGGCGTTGAAGGTCGTCTACGAAGAACTCGCCCTGTTCCTCGGCGCAAAGGCCGAGCGGCTCGAGTTCGAGAAGTCGCCGTCCGTAATCCTCCTACTCGGCTTGCAGGGAATAGGCAAGACAACAATGGCCGCAAAGCTCGCCAGGCTTTACTCCGGTAAGAAACCTCTTCTCGTTGCGGCGGACATCAAGCGTCCGGCGGCGGTCGAGCAACTCGAGGCGCTTGCGAAAAAATCAGGCGCTGATTTCTTTGCACCTCACCAGAGTGCAAAATCCTCTCGCGGCGACCCCGACGGTCGGAAAGTAAATCTCGATACCTGCCTCGCGGCGCTCAAGCACGCGAAGGAGCATTCAAACGAGCTCGTCATCATAGACTCGGCGGGCAGGCTTCACATTGACGACGAGATGGTCGGAGAGATCAAAGAAATCAAGCAGGCGCTATCGCCCGAATACACGCTTCTCGTGCTCGACGGTCTGGTGGGTCAGGACGCATTGCGCCAGACCGAGGAGTTTCACGCAAAGGTGGGCGTTTCCGGCGCAATACTCACCAAGCTGGACGCGGACTCGCGCGGGGGCGCAGCCATAAGCTTCCGCCACGTTACGGGTCTTCCCATATACTTCATAGGCACGGGCGAGCGCGTCACCGATATCGAAATATTTCATCCTGACCGGATAGCGAGCCGCATACTGGGCGAGGGCGACATCCAGACGATGGTAGAGGAAGTCCGGCAAGTCGTCGACGAGAACCAATCGAGGCAGATGGCTGAAAAGCTCATGGCGGGCAGGCTCGACTTCAACGATCTCCTCAATCAACTCAAGCAGGTCTCAAAGATGGGCGACATCTCCAAGCTTCTGGAACGGCTGCCAGCGGGCATGACGCAGGGGCTGGGAGCGGAGGGGGAGGGCGGCTTCGATCCTTCCGAACTCAAGCGCACGGAGGCGATAATACTTTCCATGACGCCAGAGGAGCGCGCGAATCCCGAAATCCTTGACGGAAGCCGCAAGCTCCGCATAGCCAGAGGCTCGGGCACAACGCCTCGAGACGTGAACCAGCTTATTAAGCAGCTTGAGATGATGCAGGGCATGGCAAAGATGGCTAAGCCCGGCAAGGCCCTCCTCAGCCCCCTCGCCCCCCTGGGAGGGCGCGGCAGGACAGTCATCGGACACGGCAGCGGCCACGGCGGGAAGAAAAAGAAGCGGAAGAAGAGGTAGGAGCTACATCCCCAGACGTCTACGTTTGTCCGGGAAACAACGCATCCGTCCGGGGACTCCATGCAGAATTCCCTCACCCCTCGCACCAGATGTGCGTTCCCTCACCCCAACGATCTTAGAGATCGTCACCCTCATCCTGGGAGAAGAGGGGAGATCAGTCGAAGATCCCTCCGGTCACTCCTTTGGAGTGCCCACCTCCCTTCAAAAGGGAGGCATAGCGTCTGGAAGACGCATGAGTCGAACTTGCGTTCGACAGATTACTGCAAGAATTTGAAGACAAAAGAGGTGTGTGCAAGATGGTGAGAAAAGTTTTTAACCCCCCTTATGAAGGGGGGAGTGAGGGGGGATCAACCCTCAGTTGACAGGTAAAAAAACGGGCGTATATTTTGAGTTATGGAAGAGTCTATGTTTTCACTTTTTAATCTTACCATGAGTGTCCTTTTCGGTTTTGTTTTTTTTCTGATTTTCTACATTCACAGAATAATCGGAAAAAGGTATTACTTCGGTTTTGGAGAATTGATCTACGGTTTTAGAACTTCTATTAGCATTATGGCTTTTATTCTTAGGGCGTTTCTTATTCTTGTGTTCGGTTTTCTGATCACGTGGATATTCTCAAATCCTTTCGTGCCTTGTTTTTCAGCTTTTTTGGGCTCTTTGCTAATCGTTTGGCCCGCAATAATAAATCCATACGGGACAGAATTTGGCTACACGAAGAAAAAAGTATTAGTTGTTATCACATACATATGCTTTATCATAGCGTCGGTAGGAATCTCTTGGTTAGGGTTCATGATCTTTACTTATGTAAAACCTGTAGTGTGGGATGAAGTGAAAAATATTTTCGGGGGGAATAGATGGATAGCGTTTTTGATAGGCGGCATAATTTCAATTGTACTCGAATCATTTATCAAAGTAGTACTTAAGTTAGTCAATAAAGAAAGGAATCTTTGAAATACATAGGTAAATGCGGATGCTGAGTAACACGAAGTCGAATGTTGAATACTTAAACTACTGGTATGATGTAATGACCCTACATTCAAATTCGTTTAAAACTCTCTGGAAAGACATCTTGAGAGAATCAGAAAACAACAGAGTTAACCCTGATCTTCTATTTGGGATCATAGTCATTGAAACCATGAATAGAGGAGGGGTCTATAGTAGCATTGAAACTTTAATCTCATACCTTTTTCCTTCTTTGGTGGTTAAACTCGATTTATCCATTGGCGTTGGCCAAATAAAGCCGAGTACATTGAAAAGGGAAATAGGTTTAGAGATATTACCAACCGTTATCATTAGATTGCTTAAAATTAAGGATTCAATTCATTTTGTTGGAAAGTTACTTTCACAATACTGTCTTTTTCTGAAGTTCGATTCAAGAAATTTAAGTGATACATCTTTTGAACCAAAACTCACTGCTCTGGTCAAAAAGTACACCACTGGTGATTACTCATGTGTCGATCATCCATGGATTGTGATTTATTCCAAGTTACTAGAATTGTTTTGTAAGAATGGGGTACTGAGCCGATCGAAGATCCCTCCGTCCGTTCCGTCCACCTCCCTTCAAAAGGGAGGCATAGCGACTGGAAGGCGCATGGGTCGAACTTGCGTTCTACAGATTACTGCAAGAATTTGAAGGCAAAAGAGCTGTCTAAATAGATGGTGAGAAAACTTAAAAAACCCCCTTTTTGAAGGGGGGAATAAAGGGGGATCCAACCCCAACAAGTCAGTGCCTGACTTTTCGGGGACCCCGATTAAGGGGGAGATTAGGATTCTTGGACGAGGAAGAACTCAAGAAACGCGGTCTGGCGGTTGGAGATTTCCACCTTCCCTATAATCCCAAACTGATCGCCCGCGCAAAGGAACTAAGAAAAAACATGACCGAGCCCGAGCGCCGACTGTGGTTCTATTATCTCCGAAAGCTCAAGCCCCGCTTTATGCGTCAGCGTCCAATCGACAACTGCATCGTAGATTTCTATTGCACTGATTTGAATCTCGTCATCGAGATAGACGGGGAAACTCACTTTACCGAAGAAGGGAAAGAGCACGATGAGGAGAGAACGAGAATCCTTGAAGGCTATGGGCTGCACGTGATATGGTTCCTGAATACGGACGTAATGGCTAACCTTGACGGAGTAGCTACAGAGATTGACAGGTTTGGTTGCAAAATTATTAGTTCAAACAAATAAGACAGCAAGACGGATGGCAAAGATCCCTCCGGACCCCCCTTACTAAAGGAGGTAAGGCAAAAGAGCTTTATTTTAAAAGATGAATGGACTTCATACCCCCCTTATGAGGGGGGGCAACCCCGGGTTGACTTCCGAAACGTGACTGACCGTCCAAAGGACGGTTTGAAGTCTTCCTCTGTTTAGATTCCTGGATTTGAAGTAAAACTTCTGGCGACCTTCCTTCAATTATGACCTGAAGCGGGGTCCCCAAAGGATCGCTTCGCGCTCCTTTGGGGTATTATTTTGACCACCTTTTGTCCTAATTTTGTCTACTTTTTGTCCATCTTTTGTCTATCATTTATCCAGCTTTTGACCACCTTTTATCCATGAAATGTGGCAACAAACCTTTATTCCTGAGCGTATCAACACTCTAAACGTGACCGTAAGTCTCGAAACCTGACCTGAGCTGGCGCATTCAAACCTGAAAGCAAATAATTAAAGGAGGCCAGATTAAACCGGCCTCCTTATCGTGCTGCAAATTATTCTAACCGAATATCCTATTGAAGCTTAGTCTTCTTGCTCCTCGTCATCGTCGTTTTTGGCGTCATTGCTCTTCTTGCGCCCGATGATGCCGTCATCGTCGCCGCCGCCGAAGAGGATATTTGCCTGCGCGTATATGCCTGACGGGTTGATCTGCGGGCCCTGCCGAAGATTGCCGCCGTCCTCAATCGACCATTCGCCCTGGAAGGGGCTCCACATGTAGCCGCCCTTTATCTGCAAGGCGACGAACTCGATTGGTATAAGTATCGAGATGTTAGGCGCAACGGTAAACGTCCCGTAGTTAATCTTCGATGAGCGGGCAGGGTTATCCAGAATATCCCCGAAGTTGACATCTCCCAGTACCGGTCTGAGATACATGGAGACGTTGGTTCCACCTATTCCGACCGCAGGCCATATGCCGAAACCGCGCCAGATGTTGATGAAGTAGCCTGGCTCAAAGAAGCCGCCGGAATAAGAGAGATCGATTGAAACGCTATCGCCATCGAACTGCCGTGAGCCGCCGAATCCCCATCCGCCGACCATTACGCCTGCTCCGCCCCATCCGCCGCCGCCGAAGGTGAACATCTGATCGTCAATTTCTGGCAGGCCGTGAGCATGGAATTCGGCGCTCAAGGCCGATAAATCGGGCATGGTGTAAGTCAAAACGAAGCCGCCGTAACCGCGTCCGCCTGCAAACGCCACCGCAACGAACATTAGTGCGACTATTGCTACTTTCTTCATTTAAACCTCCTATGGGTTTTAAATTGATACGTTTGTTAACCTATAAGACGGTATGATTCTGTAAAGGTTTCATCCAGAGCTTACTTGACAAATAGGAAAAATATCCTATAATTTTAGTAGGTTAATGAAATGAAAAATATCCAACAAAATAGAAAAAAAGAGCCAATGGAGCCTAAAATGAAAAGAAATCATCTTATTAAGCACCTTGCTTTGCTCTCACTTATTTTAGTTACGGGAATAAATGCTGCGAGCAAGGTAGAAGTAGAGATTGAGGATTTTGCGTTCGTTCCGCAACAAATAACAATATTGCAAGGCGATACTGTTGAATGGAAAAACAGGGATAACATGGGCCACACATCAACAAGCGGCAGTCCAGGTGAACCGAACGGCCTGTGGGATTCAGGTATTATATCAAAAGATCAAACGTTCAGTTACGTCTTTGACACATCGGGAACGTTCAATTACTATTGCAAGCCGCACCCCTGGATGACCGGAGTTGTTACGGTTAATCCAAAACCCGATACTGGTGATACAGTAGTCGTCGGTGTAACAGAGAAATACGGGCAGACTCTGTCAATTCTAGACGCCGGTAACTCATACATAACCGTTTACCTGCCTGAAGCGGGTTATGTGTCCTTGATTCTCTATGACGCTTCAGGACGTGAGATTAGCTTGGTGGCTCAGGGTAATTACGTTGCAGGATTATACAAAATAAGCAAGCCTGAAGTGAAATCGGGTGTATATTTCATACGTTTGGTAACTGGAAAATTAGCCGTAACAAGGAAAATAATCGAGATTTAAAAGGGAAGGAATTAACAGCATCTTGTTTCGCGTTAACCCCTCCTCGGAATTCAGGCCTGGTAAAGGGGGCCAGGCCTGAATTCGTAAGTCACTTAAATTCTCAAGGTATAGGTATTGCCTGAGGATCAGGCAGTCTTGCGCAAGTAAGCCATGAGATGAGTATCAGAAGAGCCAGTCCTCCCAGTATAAGTCCGGCTATGGTCCAGATTATGCTTTTACCTCGCTCAAGACGAAGACTCTCTATCCCTAAAAGGACTGAGATAAGAGCTGCAGCCCAAGCTACCCAGCCTGTAATGTACCAAATAAGGGGCACATCTTTGATTGGATACTGCTTAGGCCCGATGAAAAAGAAGATGAAAGCCACAAGCCCAAGCGCAAACGAGATAAGTCCCATTGTAGGCATTTTTGACCTCCTTGATGGTTCTAGTAGATTCTATTATAATAAGACGTTGAAATCATTCGATGGTTGCAAATATTTTGTTCGGCTGGAGCGAATCCTCGTTCGCTTGCCAAGGTGTTGCGCTTCATTATTGAACCCGCGATCAAACCAAATATGCTCAAATTTACTTTCCCTTCCATCATGATATATAAGCCATGAGAAACTAAAGAGCAATGCAATAGCTTTATGTAATTTCAGGGAAGATACTTATCGGGTTAAGCTTTTAAAGAGTTCCTCGGGTATGTACTTGTAGCTATGACGTTTCACGAAGCTTGTTGCAAGAGACATCTTATTGAAGGCTCTATTCTTAATAGAATCAAACCCTTTTAAGAAACCGTCTTTTTCTACCTTTGCCATGATAAGCGAATCACCGTCGATTTTATAGACAGGTACGCGTATGGTGGTCAAAGGGACCCGTGGTCCGCTCCAGGGTTCAGCACCGACTGTAAAACCAACTCTGTAGCCAACTTGATGCGCTGCGCGGAGAACACGCAAGTTAAAGCGTCCGAAAGGATAAGCTACGGCTTGTATTTCAATCTTTAAGTTCTGCTCCATTATTTTCTTAGACAGCTCAAGCTCCCACTTGAGACGATCATCTGTGCATCTTTTAAGATCAGGATGAGTGATTGTATGAGAACAGACGCTCCATCCGTCTTCAAGGAGCCTTGAAATTTCATCCCAGCCCAGGTGTTCAAGATGACCGCCCATTATGTCCCACTTATTTCGAAAACCCGTATACCCTACGACGATTGAAACCATTCCCGTAAGACCTCTTTCCTTCATCATGGGATAAGCCTTAGTGAAAATTTCCTTGTATCCGTCGTCAAAACTTAACATTACAAAAGGCTCAATCGAGCGCTCTTTGTCCCGAAGATGTGATTGGAGTTCCCAAGGTTCGATTACTTGAGTCTTAGATATCAGGAGGTCAAGGATATTCTCAAATCTCCGAGGAATAACGTTCGTCCAACCTACACCTTTATCAGAGATATTGTGAAACTCCAAAATGGTCAGCATGGGGTTTCCTTTGGAGGCAATATTTCGTTTTGCCTTCTCCTTATAATTTGAAGGAAATAATCGGTAATCTTTTTCGCGACGCTTGGCCATGAATAAGCAAGGGCCTTCATCCGTCCGGCAAGGGCAAGCTCATGCATTCTCCCCTCCTCTGAAGAAGCTAGGTCGATAACGGTTCGGGCTAAGCTCCTTGAATCACAAGGCTTAAAAAAACGGCCTTCATTCTCGCTCATGACCCACCTGAAAGCAGGGATATCGGACGCTACAACAGGTTTCCCGCATGCCATCGCCTCAAGAAGGGTCAAGCCAAAGCTCTCCGCGCCTATTGAGGGGGTGACTGAGATATCGCACCATCTGTAAAACTCCCTGCGTTGTGGTCCGGTGATCTCGCCCGCGAAGTGAATGGAATCAGCTATCTCCCTAGAGATATATCTCTTATAGTATGCTTTCATTGGGCCGCCTCCGCATAGAACAAGCTGCACATCGGGTATAATCTGCTTGATTAAAGGCAGTGCAGATAACAAATACCGAATTCCTTTCTTGGGATCAAACCGGCCCATGAACAGAAGCTTGAGTGATGAAGACGGTAGCTCGTTTTCCAGCGCACTTGTTCCGGGAGAGAACGTATCGGTATCCACGCCGTTTGGTATAACCGTGTACTTGCCTGGGAAAAACAAGGACATGGTTTCTTCTGCTATCGGCGAAACAGCGATTAAACCGTCGTAATACCTGAAAAATTGTCTCCTTAAAGGCTGCTTGAAAACCTTGTAGAGAGAAGAAGGGTCATGACCTGCATGGAAGGTTCCGATGGCGGCCGTTTGAGAATCGTTTCTTGAATAATGCAAAACTGCCATCGGAAGCATCGGCGCAAGCGAACCGTGCACGTGAATAACATCGTACTTTCTTTTTTTTAGCAATCTGTTGATAGAAGCCCATACGCCTATCCCAAGCGTTATTCTCGAAAAACTCTTGTTGATTGGCAGTCTGATGCCGCGACCTACTCTTACTACAGGCACATCTTCCGGAACCATCCCAGGTATCCATGAAGTAAGAATTTCTACTTCGTGTCCTTGTTTTATGAGTTCTTTTGATAGTGAATGCACGTGCTCACTTATTCCTCCCACATGCGGGAAGTAGTGCTCACTAACTTCTAATATCCTCAACCTTTATAGTTCTTCAAAGCTTCGGAAAGGAGTCTTATTGCGTCTCTCAGCGCTTTTTCCTCAAGCACGTAAGCTATCCGTATCTCGTTTTTACCGGCGCCCGGCGTTGCATAGAAACCGTTTGCCGGCGCAACCATAACTGTTTTTCGCTGTTTTGAGAAGTCGGTAAGAAGCCATGAAGCGAATTTGTCGGCATCCTCTAAAGGAAGTCCGACAACCGTGTAAAAGGCGCCGTCCGGCACGGGAGCGACTATGCCGGGGATGGCGGAGAGCTCGTCCATGAGAGCTTTCCGGCGCCGGTCGTATTCTGTTATCATTGGCTTCATGAATCTGTGAAGATTTCGAAAAGCTGCAACTGCTCCGTACTGTTCAACCGTGGGTGGACAGAGTCGTGCCTGACCAAACTTCAGAATGGTAGACATGAGTTCTCTGTTCCTGCTGACAATGAAGCCTATCCGCGCTCCACATGCCGAAAAGCGCTTGGAAATGGAGTCGGCAACTATGACGCGGTCCTCGATACCAGGAAGAGTCAAAGCCGATGTATGTTCTTTGCCATCATATATAAACTCCCTGTAAACCTCATCCGAAATCAGGTACAGATCCCTCTCCTTTGCGATTTGACCGAGTACGAACATCTCTTCCTTTGTCAGGACCGTTCCTGTAGGGTTGTTTGGGGTACAGATAAGAATCGCTTTTGTCTTGCGAGTAATATGCTTTTCGATATCCTTGCGTGATGGAAGCCTGAAACCGTTTTCCACGGATAGTCTTACAGGAACGAGTCTGATTCCCGAGGCAACGGCGAATCCATTGTAGTTCGTATAGAAAGGCTCAAGGACAATTACCTCATCACCTGGATCGGTTACTCCCCAGAAAGCGAAGAGAATGGCCTCGGAACCGCCAGTCGTAATCCACACATCATCTAACTCTATCGAGATGCCGAAGCTCGAAAAATAATCTACAACCGACAACCGCAGTTGAACGATTCCTCCTGAGGGTCCGTATTCTAATACAGGTTCAGTGAATTTATGCACAGCCTGAAAGAACTCCTTTGGGGTAGGAATATCGGGCTGTCCTATATTCAAATGATAGATTTTTAAGCCCTGCTTTTTGGCTGCATCCGCAAGCGGCGCCAGTTTACGGATAGGCGATGCAGGCATCATTACGCCGCGGCGAGATATTTCCATGCTACCTCCGAATTAGATGGTTTGTGTCGCGCTCGGTGACCGGGCCGACAAAACTCATGTGAAGAGGTTTTTTAACAAACAATCTTGAAGCAAGCTCAAGCACATCAGCTTCAGAGACCTTCTCAAATTCCTTTATCGTTTCCTCCAGCGTCCTGAAGGTTTCCGCCAGAAGCTTCCAATGTCCCAGGCGCATCATCCGGTGCGTGAGGCTTTCCATATTCAAAATAAGCGAGCTTTTAGTGAGGGTCTTCGCTGTATCAAGTTCGTCTTTGTGCAATCCCGATTTCAGGAGCCTTGCGAGTTCGGATTCTATTTTCTTTACTACGCGCTCCAGCTTGCTCTTCTCGGTTACGAAATAAAATCCGGAAACGCCGGAGTCCTCAAAAAGGTCAAGAAACGATGAAATGGTATAAACGAGTCCATCCTCTTCCCTCAGCGAAAGGAAAAGCCTTGAACTCATCCCTCCTCCTAAAAGGCTCGAAAGAAGAGCATTAGCAAAACGCTCCTTGGCATTGAGACCCTCGGTCAGAGTGCCAAGAGCGGCATGAACCTGAGTAATATCCTTGCGTGTTGTAACTGCGTGAATCGGAGTCGTTCTGTCTAAGGGTCTTGTGCGGTTTTTTCTCTCGCCCCTAAACAATTTTGCTTTTGCGGGAAGAAGCTCGAAAAGCTCATCCTGGTTTATGTCGCCTGTAGCGACAAATACTGCATCAGAAAGAGTGTAGCTTTTTCTGTAGAATGCCGCTAGTTCCTTGCCTGATAACGTTTCAAGATTCTTCTTCTTCCCGAGGACAGTGTAGCCCAGTGGATGAGGCTTAAAACATGCCTCGTAAAAGCTGTCAAACACAATATCCTGAGGATCCTCCTCGGCAGATCTCATCTCTTCGTAAACCACCTCCTTTTCCTTTTTCAACTCCTCTTCGGCGAATTTCGATTCCTCAAGCATCTCAAGCAGCAACGAAAGAAGCGGCTTAAGGGAAGACTTTAAAGTTCGTATCGTTATTCCCGATATCTCTTTGGATGTAAAACCATCGCTTATGCCTCCAAGTCTTTCTATCTCCACAAGTATATCTTTAGAGGAGCGTCTCCTGGTTCCCTTGAAAAGCATGTGTTCGACGAGGTGGCTTGAGCCGTTAAATGCTTCTTCCTCGTCCCTTGAACCCTGACGGAAAAAAAACCCTAAAGCTACCGATTTAAAGCCGGGTATTCGTTCAGTTACGACGCGGAGGCCGCTCGGAGCCACCCTGTCGCGAATTCCTTCGCTGGTCATGGTTTCTGCTGCCCTCGCGTGAAGAACCTCTATCCTCGGAACGCCTAGGTTTTTCTCTTTCTTTGTCCGCCGATGGATCAAGGTTTGTGGTTAAATCCACCCTGCCCATTTCATCTATACCTTTTACCCTTACTTTTATCTTGTTGCCGACTTTCACGACATCTTCGACTTTTGCGACCCGGTGCGGCGCAAGATTTGAAATGTGAACAAGGCCGTCTTTCCCGCGGAATAGCTCGACGAATGCGCCGAAGTTAGTGATTCTTACTACGGTTCCTTCGTAAATCTGCCCGACCTCAACTTCCTTGACTATTTCTCGCACCATGGAAAGCGCATTCTCAACGCCTTCCATTGTAGGCCCGGAGATAATCACCGTTGAGGTTTCATCATCTATATCTATGGTGGTTCCGGTCTCTTCAGTCATCTTGCGGATAACGCGGCCTCCAGGACCTATTACCTCGCCAATCTTATCGCGAGGAATCTGCAGTGTAGTTATTCTTGGCGCAAAGTTGCTGATTTCAGTTCTGGGCGCCGAGATCGTTCTTTCCATAATATCCAGGATATGCATTCTTGCGGTGTGCGATTTTTCTATGGCCTCGGCCAAGACATCCAAGGGAACACCTTTCAACTTCAGATCGAGCTGGATACCGGTAATGCCGTCTCTGGTGCCTGAGATCTTGAAATCCATATCGCCGTAGTGGTCTTCGTCTCCTATGATATCGGTGAATATAACGTAGCCTTCAGGTTCGTAGACTAAACCCATCGCGATGCCTGCGGCCGCCTTGCGCATGGGGACGCCTGCATCGAAGAGCGCCAGAGTTGCGCCGCAGACCGAAGCCATGGAACTCGAACCGTTAGATTCAAGGATGAATGAGTTTATCCGAATGGTGTAAGGAAAATCCTTTTCCTCAGGGGCAAGCACCCTTACGGACTTCTCTGCAAGTGCGCCGTGGCCTATTTCTCTGCGGCCTGGTCCGCGGAGGAACTTCACCTCGCCCACCGAGAAAGGCGGAAACTCGTAATGAAGCATGAAAGACTTGTATGCCTCTCGCTCAACGTCATCAATCATCTGCTCGTCGCTTTTAGTGCCAAGTGTTACAACGGCAAGGGATTGAGTCTGACCTCTGGTAAACAAAGCCGAACCGTGAGTTCTCGGAAGGACTCCAACCTCGCATGTTATGGGTCTGACCTCATCAAGCGCTCTGCCGTCCAATCGCTCCTTTCGCAGCGCCCTCTGCCGCATGTCTTTTCTTATCATCTGATCGGCGAGATAACTTATCACATTCCCGGAGTCGGGAAATGTCTCGGCTAGGGTCTCGGTAACCTCATTTACAATCTGTCTATGTGCTTCAGATCTAGCTTTTTTTTCTTTTTGGCCATTGATCTCCGGTATCCTCGGCATGATTAACCCCTCAACCTTCGATTTGAGATCCGCAGGAATAACTTCTCTTTCGAAGCTCTTTTTAGGCTTTCCGACCTTTGAGGCGAGTTCCGTCTGTAAGTCAAGAATCGGTTTCAAAACTTCTTGAGCGAATCTCATTGCATCCACGACTACGGATGCCTGGACCTCGTTCGCCTCACATTCAATCATATTGATCTCACCGCCGTTGGAAACGACAAGTATCTGAAAATCGCACTGGTCGAGCTGTGAAATTGTCGGGTTGACAACGAACTCGCCTTCGATTCTCCCTATTTTTACTGCAGCAATTGGACCTGCGAATGGGAGCTCAGAAAGCATCAATGCTGCAGAAGCTCCCGTTATCGCTATTGCGTCAGGAGCATTCTCTCCGTCAAGGGACAAAAGAAATCCGATTATCTGCACCTCTCTGCCCAAATCCTCCGGAATGAGCGGGCGAATAGGTCTATCAATCATGCGGCTTATCAGGATCTCCCTGTCGCGCGGCTTGCCTTCCCTTTTGAAGAACCCGCCGGGTATCTTGCCCGCTGCAGAATAATACTCCCTGTAGTCGACTGTCAGGGGCAGAAAACCAAATCCTTCAACCTCGTTATCACTGTAGCAGGCGGTCATCAATAATACCGTATCGCCATATTGAATACGTACGGCGCCGTTGGCTTGTTTTGCCCAATGACCGGTTTCTAAGATAAGCTTCCGACCGCCGATCTCGGTCTCAAATCTATCCACTATTAACCGCGCAGACCGAGTTCTTTGACGAGGGTGTAATATTTCTCTCGATCCCTCTTGTATAGATAATTGAGATGTTTGCGGCGCAGATTGACCATCTTTATGAGGCCGCGCCTTGAATGATGATCCTTGAAGTGCTCTTCAAGGTGATGGGACAGGTGATTGATTCGCTCAGTAAGCAAAGCCACCTGTACAACGGATGAGCCCGTGTCGGACTCATGCTGCCCGAACTTCTTCAACAGTTCAAGCTTCTTCTCTTTTTCTAACGTCATTTCTTCTTTTCCTCCATTATTCTCAGGATTCTACATTCGATGAGCATTTTGTCAACACAAGCTTGAATGTCGAAAAGATTCCATCTTCACCGATGGATTAGCAGTGTTCATCGAATGCATGATTAACGGGTGAGATTGAATATATGGAAGTATCGTTAAGAACAAAAACTAGCTTTTAGACGAATCTACATTTACCTTAACCTGAGGACCTAGGCTGGTTTCTACGCCTAAGGGTGATACAGCAGACAATGCAAAGATGTGTTCGCCGTCTGAGTCAACCTCGATGAGAAAGGAAGGCCTTGATATTGGCGTTGCTGTAAGTCGTGACCATCCGTGTCCTTCTTTTCTGTAGACGTGATAAGATGGCTGCTCGGGCGAGTCGAGCCATGCAAGGAAAACCTTTCTGCCTTGAGTTCTTGCCGCTATTCCAGAGGGAAATTCGAGAGCGGACGCCAGATCTTTATCCACGGTGAGCGTGGCTCTAACCTCGCTGCGGATCATCTCTTCAAGCTGCGGCCTTATAGAAGCAAGCAGTTCTTCTATAGTTGCAGTCGGCAAAGACTGTTTTGATGTTTCCTTGTCTTCAACCTTTATCTCGACCGGATGAACTACTTCTTCCGGGGTTGCATCCTTCAGCACTATGGGAATAATATCTGAGATTTGTTCCTTAGTTTCTTCCGTAATCGGAATAAAGGATGCGACCTTAAGGTGGGGTCTTGGTCCTTTCAAACCTTCGACAAGTATAGAGGCCTTGTGAATTAGGGAATTGCATCTGGTCTCATGTTCTTCACGAATTGATTTAGGCATGATAGCGAAATGCAGACGATTCTCGATTTGTTTAGTCGCATTCTGCAGCGCTTCAGGTTCGGGGTCGTCAAAGGGGGTGTTATGTTCAGCAAGTATATCGCGCATCATACCGCGAACCAGAAGCTCTAATTCACCTTCGGATGCTTTTGGTTCATCTGTTGCTTCGCCTGAAGAGTAGGCTTTTGTCTTAGCGACGACAAAACTTTCGATTATTCCGTCTCTTGCATCTTCGGGTGAAAGCTTATCCATAAGCATCTTTGCCTGAAGGGATGCGAGAAATGGACTTTCGGTAACTTCTGTTGAAGTCGATGCCTGTGCTTGAGTCGAGAAAGGCACTGAAGGTTCCCACTCCTCTTTTGCAGCAGGTTTAGACACAGCGTTAGCCAGGGGTGTTTCTCTTTCAAAATCTGCAATACCCGAATCCACTTTTTCAAGAAGCATCTCGCAAACAAGATCATGAGTTTCCCTTATCTCGTATGGAAGCTCCTCGAATCTCAGTTTGAGGTCCATTGTATGACGAACGCTTCTAAGCTCACTAGCTGTCGGTTTATTGAAGTTACTGCCGCGTTCTATAAAAAGAGAGCGCATCATATCGAGCATTCGGGAATAGACCTCCTCATCATGAGCGTCGAAGCCTAAATCCTTTCGCCCAAGGGACAATATCTTTATATTCGAAACTACATAGCTCTCCAAGATACCGTCTCTTGCATCAGAGGATGAAAGCTTTTCTTTGATAAGCTTATCGTTAAGACGATGCATAAAATCACTCACAACAACTCCTAGTATTTCGAATCATATTGAGCAAAGATACCTAAGAACTTGTCCTTGTCAAGCATAATGACTAAAGATCCTTTGCAGAAAGAAGCAACCCGGATCTTGAGTCATAAACAAGTTCTTTCCCTGCAGTTGCATCGGATCCGTCAAGCATAAGGATCAGTTTAATCCTGTTATCGCTATCCCAGGACATATTCTTTACTTTTGTTCCTTTTGCTTGAGGGGCTTTCTTCATCAATTCTTCCCATGTAGTCATCATATCCAGAAAATCCGGGTCTTTAACTCCCATGGTATAGATTAAAGCGTCCTGGCTTGACACACCCTCAGATATCCTGTCTTTCAGGAGAAGGAGCTTTTTTGAGTCGGGTGACCACAAGACAATACCAAAATCCTCTTTGCGTTCGCCCATTACGGGCAGGGAATCCTTCTTGCGGTAGAAGTTTACGATTTCGTCGCACTCGGCAATTTTAAGCAAACTGTCTTCTTCTGGAAAGTATAAAAAGAGCATCTTTCTGCTTCTTACGCCGTACAAATCTAAAGGAAGATCCGCTGACCACATCGGGTCTTTGGAATCGAAGATGATTGTGGAATCAAGGGTTATTGCGATGAACTGTGAATCGGGTGAATAAATAAAAAAGGACATGTTTTCCAGACTTAATCCACGCGAAGCAATTTTTTTTTCGATATCCGGGTCAATGTTAAGCATGGGTTTGTTATCTAGGGAATCGTCAATTGTTTTAGGCGTCGAAGCCCCTGAAGAACCGCAACCTGATACAGCCAAAGCGCACAAAAAAATCAATGCGGCAAGCCTGAATACAAGGGTCATCAGAAATCTTCTGTAAGACGTTCCCGAATCCTTCGCGCCGTCTCCTTAATATCGTACAAAAGAAGACCGAGTTTGCTGCGGGGTGAAGCTGAAAGAGCAATGATGGCTTTTCCCGCTTCAGCCACGATAAGGTATCCGTCGGGGTGATTTACCAATAGATAGCCTATTTCCGACCAGCCAAGGCCCTGACCTGATTTATGCGCCGAGTTCAAGAGAAAAGCACTCATGGCTGAAAACCGCTCGTCAGAACCTCCTTCTGGCCTGGAGGCCATAAGAAATCCATCCGATGATACTATTGCAGCGGATGTGATTTCAGGGTATTCAGACTTTAATGCATCGAGTTCGCGTCGGAGTAGCTCGTTCAGCGTTTCCTTAGCTGGTTTGTTGACTTCATTTTTCTCTTCCATATACTTCCTTTCACGGGCGATTAGCTCAGTTGGTTAGAGCGCTGGTCTCACATACCAGAGGTCAGAGGTTCGACTCCTCTATCGCCCATCTCAGTCAAAGATACCAAGATTAACTTTTTGAGGTTCCTCAGTAATGGCCGTTTTTGCATCCTTGCCATGCGCTGTAAGCTTCATCTCCTCAGATGCTGTTTTCTGAGAAACAATACCGAGAATCGGTATGTCCCTTGCAAACCATACTTCGGCTTCTTGCTCATGCAAGTTCTTCGCCTTAGCATGAATTGTTAAGAACTCGCCTGCCGGAACCGTTATTTTAACTTCGTCGATTTTCCCTTTTTTCACCTCTTCCTTGGTATAAAGATACGGACGATTTTCTCCTGGCGGTTCGTCCGCAAGACCTTCGGCCTTGGGCATTTCAAGAGCCGTTTGATCTTCAACCTTTATAATCATCCTTTCGGCAACGCCGCGATAACCATACGGAACAAGCATCTTGTATACAAAATGACTTTCCCCGGAAGCGCCTACCATCTCGAGCCAGTAGTAGGTTTCGCCTTTTATATTCTCCTCGCCTGTTATTGCATAACGCAGCTTGTATTCCTTGAGGCCGCCGGCGAATGCCTTTACTTCATATTCCGCCCAATCGCCCACATGCCACTTTGGGGGTACATATTCGGCCTTCTCGCATGCCGTAATAATAAAGACCGCAGTTATAGGCATTATCAAAGCTTTTGTGAATCGCATATGTTTTTGTTCCTCCTTATTCTAATAAAGTAGACTTTAGTTAGAAAAAGGGAGATGTCAATATGTTTACCCCGCACGACAACAAAGTTGTCGTGCGGGGATCCCATTACCTTGGGAGTACTTTTCCTTTTTGAGGGGGTTGACAAAGGATTATTCGAGTCTATCCTATAATCGTTATGAACCCCGAAAGGAGATCAAAAGCATGAAGAAAGTTTTGTTTGCAGTCACAACGGTTGCGGTTATTTTCATTGCATGTTCGAGAAAAGCGCCTTTACCGGCGGCATTCTGGCCCCTTGAAGATGGAAACCAGTGGACTACATCGGAAAACTACACATGGAACGTCGTGGGCGTTTCATCAGGCTCAAGCGTTTCAAAAACCACCTATACCGTAAACCCCTTCATAGAAAGCTCTGAAGGAAAGCTCCTATGGCCTGTAATTGCTTCTACCGATACATCCGGTCAGGGCGTAGCTCCCATCCTCTCAACAACCTACTACTATGTCACGGAAGATTCAGTCTATCTCTACCCCGACACGCTGGATAAGCCTGCGAAGGCTGTTGAACCCAACAATCTCGCCGTCGGGATGCAGTGGGACGGCAACCTGGCGCTGCCGATACAGATACCCGACCTTGTAGGATTTTCCACCACCTTCCCTGCGCATTTTGAAATCATCGGCGACACAACAATTACAGTTCTAAACGGAACCTTCAATGCACTAGTCATCAGAATAGACCTTAAGCCCAGTTCAGGCGCAATTGATTCTGCCGCAGTCCAGTGGCGCGCAAAGGATATAGGCATCGTAAAGATGAGTACGGACTTTACGACCAAGTATTCAATCGGTATTGCAACCTTTGACGTAGAGATATCGGGCACATCCGAACTCGAGAGCAGAAACTTTTAATCCCCCGAACGTCTGCTGAGCAGACTTTCGGGGGACCCCAACCGAGAGAGTTATCGCGGCGGGCAAAAGCCCGCCGCTTTCAATTAAAAACGCTTGACAAGAAACATAAAAAAGATATGCTTCTTTAGATACAACCTGCGGAGGGCGAAAAGGTGAAAATCCCTTGTATTAAATCAGAGAGGAATATATTGATGAAAAAGTCATTAGTTATCGGCGCTATTGCCCTTCTTGCGCTTTCTGCCTGCGACCCTAATCCTTTCGAACTGCCGCCTATTCTTTTGGAAACCCGAGCTTCGTGGTCGCCTGACGGTGGAACAATAGCCTATTATAGATGCCAGGTTTACGGGAGCGACACGGCAGGCATCTGGCTCATAGACACGAGCGGAGCGAACAACCGCTATCTATGCCCTGCTCTTTCAGCCGACTGGTCGCCTGACGGCGAACGGCTCGTGATTTGCACACCTGACTGGAACATCTGCCTTATAGACAAGGACGGGGCAAACTTCGAGTACCTTGTTCACGACTGGTCGTCCGTATCGCCGACCTGGTCGCCCGACGGCAAGTGGGTGGCGTTTGCGAGACCTTTTGGTAGTGGAAGTTCAATCATTAATGTTGAAACTCTTGAACAAAAGAGAATTCCTGGCGGCGGCGGCGGGTATGGTTGGTCTCCTGACAGCAAGCAATTAACATATGCTTATACGCCTACGGATACGATTTTTCTGAAAATAGTTTCATTAGAAAACATGGAGGTAAAGATTATCTTTCAAAATGATAAGGACAGATATGGGTCCATATCTCCCCCCCCGCGCTGGTCGCCTGACGGAGAACGAATACTATTTCAGATGGGTATGAGTATATGGAAAGTTGATACGACAGGCCGCAACCTAAGACGCCTTGCGCGGAATGCGGTAGAACCCAACTGGTCGCCCGACGGCAAGAAAATAGTATATACGCCATACGAAGACAGCGCCCAGCTCTGGATAATGAACTCCAACGGGTGGTGCAAGAGGCCGCTTTTGAAGAAATAGAGTGAAGGTATGAATTTGAATAAAAAGATTTCATTAACGTTTTGGTTCGCCCTTCTCGCTCTCGCGGCCTGCGTGCCGGAGGAGGACGAGTTCGTATACGGCGAGCGGCCATCGTGGTCGCCCGATGGAAGCACAATAGCATATTACCGTACGCCGCGAATGGTGAGCGATACCGAGGGCATCTGGCTCATAGATACCAATGGCACGAATAACCGTTTTCTATGTCCGGGCCTTTCAGCCGACTGGTCGCCAGACGGCGAACGGCTCGTGATAGGGACTCCTGACTGGAACATCTGCCTCATAGACAAGGACGGTTCAAACTTCGAGTACCTTGTGCACGACTGGTCGTCGGTGTCTCCAACCTGGTCGCCAGACGGCGAATGGGTGGCATTTGTGAGACCCTTTGCATTTGATGGCTTAGACTTAATTAATCTTGAAACACATGAAGAGACTGTTATTCTAAATGCATCAAGGGGAGATTGGTCGCCTGACGGCCGAAACGTTTGCTTTGCCTACTGGTTTAATGAAACCTTGGGTCTCGGTTATGCGGACATATCGAATCGCCAAGTACAACAAACGGTCTTGTTGGACGATATCACCCCCCCCGGTGGTCGCCTGACGGTCAGGAGATACTGTTCGTTATGGGGAACCGGATATGGGTGGTCGATACATCGGGCGGCAACCTGCGGCGCATATCAGGTCTTGGGGTTGACCCCGACTACTCGCCTGACGGCGAGAGGATAGTCTATTCGACAGTAAGAGATGAGGATCAGGTGATTTACATAATGAACTCCAACGGCTGGAACAAGCGCCCGCTTTTGAAGAAATAAAGAAAGAAGGTAACCATCCTCAGATAATCTAAAGGGATCAAACTATTAGCGGCGGGCAAAAGCCCGCCGCTTTTCATTGCATGGAAGTTTAAGTCTTTTTACTAAAACATCTTTCCCGCGGATGCCGATTCAGTATCTGGTCCCCATGAAAAATGTTTATGCATTTTTCATGGGGTTTAAAGCTTACCTTTCCAGTCGACCTTGGCCGTGAATCCCATGACTATTCCGAGTCCTGAGATTATTATGAGCGCGAGCATGAGACCCCTTATCTCGGGAAAGAACTGCGCTAGGCTGAATCCTAGCTCAAAAAGAATTATTCCCAGAACGGAGGAGAATATAACGGGCCACCCCTTGCGAATCAAGGCCGTATAACCGACCGTCATCAGCGCCGAGACGCCCATCGATATCGCGAACGCCCAGACGAGAGGAACTAGAGTCGTCAGGTAGCTCATTAAAATGTGGAAGACAAAGAAGCCGCCTGTAATCAAGAGATAATGCATTGGATGCAGGTCTACGCCCTTGATGCTTGAAAGAACGAGAATAAGCCCCAGGAAGAAAATCAACGCAAGGGGCACAAAGAAAAGCACTCCTGCTGTCGCTTTCCCTACGTCCAGAGGCTTCGGAATGCTTACGCCTATGTTCTGGCCTGAAACGAGGTTCTCGAACTCCCATGCGAGCTCGGCTTTGTTTTTATGTTCGTCTATCTCCATTCTTGTGGGAGCCATAGTACCCTCAGGATAATCGATGTCTGCAAAGTTGCTTGAAAGATGAAGCTTAAAGCTGGGCAAGGCTCCCTGGTAGGTTCCTAAGCCGTAAGACCAGTCGCCCATGCCTCTGCTTGTGTATTTTATGTGGATAGTTCGGCTCTCTCCCGGCTCGAGATTCTCCCTCCAGTCGACCCCGTTTGAGTAGTCCTGATCGGCAGTATAGTCTTCGCCATCTACTGCTATATGAAAATCCTTCAGGAGACCGGAGGAATAAGGTATTGGAAAGTTAAAACTGACTGGAAGAGCTCTATCGAAGGGATTAGCAACGACGTAGTCAGCGTCAAATGTAACTTCGTATCCTGGAAATCGCATCTGTCCGCGCTGCCGGTAGGAAAGACTGAGATTCACCTTTATGTCAGAGGACGGCATTTTTTGCTGAATGACTGCGTCCTTAATCAGAGTTCCCTTATTGTCGTATACGGCAGGTTCAAAAACATATGTAATGAATGGAGAACCCTGGGTAATTGCACCTCCCCACCTATCCATAACTCCGCTTGCATTGGTCGTAAGCATCTGCTCGTTTTTGACCATAAAACGGGCGCCCAGAATGACCGCCGCTATGGTGAAAGCAATGAATACCACAGCAATACCGACGTACCTTACTACGCGGGATGTAGAGCTTTTGCGCTCACCAGGAACTGGCGGCAAGGGTATATCAGGCATTACGCCTCCTTATTGGATTGGTTGATTCTAGAAACAAGACGAAAAAGGAAAAAGAAAGGTTTACAGCTTGCAATAATCAATGAAAAAGGTAGAATAATAAGCAAAGGAAAAAAAGGAGGAAAATCACATGGAAGATTTCTTAAAAAAAGTGGCGTTTCTTGGTCTAGGTACCGCGGCTGCAACAAGGGAAAAAATCTCTAAGACCGTAGAAAAGCTTATCAAGCAGGGGGAGATAACAGCAAGTCAGGGAAAGAAGCTTGCCGAGAAACTATGGGCCGATGCCGAAAAAACCCGCAAGGAAATAGGCCGCAAGATAGACGAAGGAATAAAAGCCGGAATCTCAAAAGCGGGATTTGTGCCGAAGAAAGATTTTGAATTATTGAAACAGCGTGTGGAACTTCTTGAGAAAAGACTTGCATCATCAAAACTCAAATCAACTCAAAAAAAGACTCAAAAAAGGAATATACAGGAGGCGCGGAAGATTTCTCGAAAAACTCACGTTCGTTCAAGGGTATAGTTTTTATTAACAGAAGGTTTCTGCTTAATATCAAAAAAGCAGTTTAGGGGTAAGGGAAAAGTATTATATTATTTATGAAGATGTTTCGCATAACAGAACCAATCGAGGTGTAATACTTGCGGAGAGGGTTATATCCTTTCGCGCGGCGGAATTCCGACGGAAATCTGGAAATTCACATCTTTAGTTGATGACATGCCTACGTATGCTCTTATAGGACCTACCGGAGTATTCGTTCCTATACCCAGTCCTGCACCCACGAATGACCTTTCAAGAGGCTCTCTCTGCCACACAAAAGGGTCGAATACGGCAATATCGGTAGTCAACTCAACCCTGAACGGATAACGCGGATTTTTCAAGATGTTGAATAGTCTGTAGGCGAGCACGATTCGCCCAAAGATAAACTCGTTTGCTGCAAATTCTTCTTCCTTTGCGCCTGCAAGAGCGCTTCCTCCAAGACGAAACAATTCCGCCCGCGGTAAGCTATCTGTCCCCAAACCGTATCTTAGATGAGTTCCAAGAACGATGATGTTGCTGAATTGAAAGTAACGCTGAAGATAGGCGTCTAGTTTAAGAAAACTACCAGGGATAGTGGCATTTGGAAGGCCATACTTAGAATTAACCGTAAAGTCAAATCCCTTATTTGGAAAACTTAAATCGTCGAGGTTGGAAAAACGCAACTTGAAGGTCGGACCGGTTACAATCTCCCAGCGATTTTCAGAAACATAAGTGGGTAGTTGATGATAGTGGTCACGATGGGAATAACCTATTGTAAAGTATCCGGTGCGACCGAGAGAATATCCTAACTCGGTTTCGGCGCCTGTAGCTCGGGACAAGTAATAAGTCAAATAATCCTGATCGTATGATTTATCATACAATATGTGGCGAGTTACGTTCCAATAAGCCTCCAAACGATAGGTAAACGGCAGAGTGAAAAATCTGGCACCCGTTATGCCTATTCGCCAGTCACGCGGCTCGCCGGCAACCATGCTGATTCCCAATCTTACCCCCGAGCCGAAGATATTGCCCTGCGCCACCTCGAATCTCACGGCAAATCCGTAAACGTTGTCGTAAAAAGCGGAAAGCCCGTAGATTCCGTAGTCTTTCTCAACAACAGAATATACCACGTCAACATTCGGGTAATGAAACTCAAGTCGATGGGTTATGTGTTTAAATAATCCGGTTGCCTGAAGTCTTTCCAGGTCGGCTGTAACTTTTTTGAAATCGAGGGTATCGCCTTTTTTGGTTTCGATTTCTCTTCTTGCGACTGCTTCGCGTGTAACCTTGAGTCCTTCTATTCTAACATCTCCAATTATCGGTCTTGCGCGATGTCCGAGTTCGTTACGGTTAAGAACAAGCGGATGTCCAGCAAGCCTTTCCTTAATTCGAGGAGCGGCCGCTAGAGCCGATATCTCGCCGGTTTTTACAATCTCCTCGGCGCGGCTGAAGGAGCTCGGAAGGAAGCTGTCGACGTTCGGGTATATGACAACAGAGGCGAGCTTGCGTTGTTCGCGGCGGTTCTCCTCTGTGACAATCGCCATCGTTCGCGTTACAACATCAATAATATTCCGCGCCTCAGGAGTCCATCGGATAACGTCCGATGCAATGATGAAATCGGGCTTGTACTCAAGGAGCGGTTCTACAGGAAGGTTCATCACCGCCCCTCCGTCGATGTAAAACTCTCTGCCTATCTCAGCGGGCGAAAAGACGGCAGGGATGGCAATAGAAGCCCTTATTGCATCTACCATGCTGCCTTTGGTGAAGACTACTGGTTCACCGGTTGTTACATCAGTGGCTACGCACCTGAAAGGGACAACAAGACTGTCAAAGTTGTATCCGGCGTTGTACTCGGCATCAGCCAAAAGATCGGTCAACAGAATCTCAACGTTCTGTAAAGATACAACGCCTGAAGGCATTCGCGGTAGGAACCA